>NZ_JBSWXD010000030.1:0-47652 GCF_056160425.1 Micromonospora sp. ABR4_055 | reverse complement strand
GGGCAGGCCCGACGGACGGCGGGGGCGCGGGTCGCGCGTACACGATGGGCGCCGCCGGCCCGGCGTGCTGCTGCGCAGCCACGTCGACGTAGCGCGCGGCGACCTCGGCCAGCGGCAGCCCCGCCGGCATGGTGTGGTGGCGGGTGAGCACGGATCGGGCCTGGCCCAGGTCGACCAGTCCGGGCCGCCGGGCCGGCCGGGACAGCCGGTGGACCAGCGCCGCGTCGAAGGTCGTGTCGTCGTCGTTCATCCGAGGCTCCCGGTCAGCCGACCATGCCGGCCACGCCGTGTGCCAGCGCGGCGGCCTGGCCCAGCAGCGGCTTGGTCAGACCCTCGTGCACCAGCTCCAGCGACTCGAAGCCGACGTCGTCGCCGCTCGCGCTGAAGGTCGGGCCGGT
Organism: Micromonospora sp. ABR4_055; assembly: GCF_056160425.1. NCBI lineage: Bacteria > Bacillati > Actinomycetota > Actinomycetes > Micromonosporales > Micromonosporaceae > Micromonospora > Micromonospora sp. ABR4_055. Next base: position 47,254 of record NZ_JBSWXD010000030.1, on the reverse strand, counting down.
CCAGCGCACCGGCAACGCGTTGCGGAAGTTCCACCACATCACCGGGATCTGCCGCCGGTCGAGCAGCACGATCGTGCCGCTGCGGCGTTGGATGACGCCTCGGGCGGTGTTGTCGTACCAGCCCCACAGACCGCTGAGCGGGCTCAGCCCCTGCCGCAGCACCAGGTGCGCGGGAGTGGCCGCGCCGGGCAACTGGTGGACGAAGCCGTTGACTCCGCCCTCCCGGTAGGATTCCATCTCGATCTGACTTTCCAGGCCACTGACCTCGTTGAACCCGGCCAGCAGCAGGCCTTCGATCTCCACCGCGAAATTGAAGGTCGGAAACGGGTCCGGCAGCCGCAGGCCGGTCCAGTTGCCCACGGCGGCAGGTGCCCAGCTGAGCCCGAGCGGAATCCCGGTCGACATCATCTCCGTGCCCCTCCCTGTTCATTGAGCCGCTCGTTGATCCGGGCGACCTCCGCGACCCAGCGCTGCCGTTCCCGGTGGTCCAGCTGCATGATCTCTTGATATGGCCAGTGAAAGTGATAGGCCAGGTACGCTACTTCCTCGTGCAGCCGGTCCGGGGAGTAGCGCGTCATCCCCCCAGGCTGGGCGGCTCCACTTCGAACGATCCGCTGCAGTGCGGGCAGTCGACCTGCAGCCGGGCGTGTCCGTTGAGGTTGATGCGCTGGTAGAAGTCCTGCAGGTAGGCGAGATCGGCGGAGTAGAGGTTCTCCACCACGTTGGTGTTGACGTACTCCAGGCCGCCCAGCCGGTTGATCACCCGGGCCAGCAGGATGATCACCAGATACCCCGGATTCGACCGTACCCGGGGATCCTTGATCGGCTCGATCTCGTCCAGCGCCGTGGCCATCCGCATGGTCCCCTCGCGGTGCACCGTGCCGTCCGGCGCGACCAGACCGTGCGGCAGGGTGAACGGGAACTCGGTTCGGCGGGCTTCGGCGACCCCGGTCAACTCCACTGATCGACCTCGATACGCTCGCAGGCGAGGGTGAGCTGCTCCACCGCGATCTCGTCGCTGGTCGCGCTCAGGCTGGGTCCGCTCCACGACTTGGGCCAGCAGTCGAACAGATTCCAGGTCACCTTCGGATTGCCCTGCTGGTCGAGCAGGGTGATCGAAACGTTGTGCCGCTCCACGGTGCCCTTCATCACCTTCTGCCGCCACTCCCACAACTTGCTGTCGCTGGTCAGGCCACGGCTGAGGGTGATGTCACCGTAGCTGTTCAGCCCGGGGATCTTGCGCGGCGCCAGGTTCCGGTCCGTACCCTCCCGGTACTCGGCGGCGTTCTGGCTGGTCTCCAGCCCGGAAGCCTCCCGGAAGCCGGCCCGGGTGATGCCGTCCAACTCCACCGCGAAGTTGTACCCGAAGTAGGGATCGAGTCTGTCCACAACCGCACCTCACTGTCTGTCCGCACCGACTGTTGTCCGCACCGGTCACGCCACGCCGACCGTCACCCCGCTCGCGCCGTGGATGACGCGAACGGTGACGAACTCGGCCGGCGCGGTCGGCGCCACTCCGATGTGTGTCACTACCACCCCGGCCTCGATGACCGCAGGTGGGTTCGTCTCGTGGTCGCACTTGACGTAGAACGCCTCGGCGGGCGTACGACCCTGCAGGGCACCACGCTGGAACAGCCCGTCGAGGTACGCGGTGAGCTCCCGCATGATCCGCACCCACAGCCGTACGTCGTTGGGCTCATGGACCAGACCGGTCATGAACCGCTCGATCCAGCGGCCGATGGTGCTCACCAGACGGCGGGTGGTCACGTCCCGCCAGGCCGGGTCGGTGGCGAGGGTACGTGCGCCCCAGACCCGTACGCCCCGGCCGGGCAACGCGCGCAGACAGTTGACCCGCCGCTCGTACAACGTGCCGATCTCGGAATCGGTGAGCTGCACATGCAGGTCGACGACGCCCTCGACCACCGTGTTGGCCGGCGCCTTGTGGACGCCGACCCGCTGGTCGGCGGTGGAGTACACGCCGGCGACGTGCCCGGACGGTGGCAGGTGACGCAACCGACCGTCCGCGCCGGACGCGCCCAGCCACGGGTAGTACAGCGCGCCGAACGCACCGTCGGGCCCGGTCAACGCCGCACACTGTTCGACGATCATCTGCGGATCGATGGCCGGGACGCCGTCGAGCAGCGCGAACCGGTCACCGCGCTGCCGGCAGTGTCGCAGCATCGCCTGCTGCGCCTCGACGACCGGGGTGATGTCCTGGTCGACCGGCCACGGTGCGACGGTGACGATGTCGGGGGCGCAGACGAGGTCGACGTCGTCCAGGTCGTCCAACGTCACCAGCCCGGCCTGCACCGCCTCGACGGGCGACAGCGTCCCGGGCAGCCGGACGATGTGACACAGCGTCCCGCCGTTGTCGAAGAATCCCCGGACCGCGTCGGCCAGGAACCCGTCCGAGGTGTCGCCGGGGGACGCACTGCCGAAGATCGCCTCGAACTGCGGCCACAGGGTCAGCCGCTGCGGGGCGTACGGTCCGGCGGCGGCCCGGCCAAGGAAGGCGGGTACCCCGGTGAGCTGGGTCGGAGGCGGCGGCGGGAACACGTCCTGCCGGTGCACCCCGGGTGTCAGCTGGTGGGTCACGGTCTCGTCCGGTCGTCCGCTACTGGATCCCGCCGGCCCACTGGCTGATCCGGAACACCACGAACTCGGCCGGGCGCACCATCGCCACCCCGATCTCGACCACCAGTTGGCCGGCGTCGCGGACCGCAGCCGGGTTGACGGTCTCGTCGCAGCGTACGTAGAACGCCTGCTCCGGGGTGTTGCCCAGCAACGCTCCGGACGCCCACACGGTGGTCAGGAAGGCACTTACGTTGCGCCGGATCTTCGACCACAGCTCCGGCGCGTTCGGCTCGAAGACGACCCACTGGGTGCCCTCGTCGATCGACTCGCGCAGGAAGTTGAACAGCCGCCGGGAGGGCACGTACCGCCACTCGGCCTGTTCCTTGCCGGCGAGGGTGCGGGCACCCCAGATCGTGATGTTGCCGCCGAACTTGCGGATCACGTTGATGTCGTCCGGGTTGAGCCCGGCCTGCTGCGCTTTGCTGACCAGCGCCTCGACGCCCAGCGCGCCCCGGATCACCTCGTTGGCCGGTGCCTTGTGCACACCCCGCTCGGTGTCCACCCGGGCGTAAACCCCGGCGATGTGCCCGCTCGGCGGCTGGTACACCTTGTTCCCGTCGGCGTCGGTGGCACCCACGTCGATCCACGGGTAGTAGATCGCGCCGTAGCTGCTGTCCCGGACGTCGCCCTGGATCGCTTCCTTGGTCAACGTGGTGGTCTGCCGGCCGTCGAGGATCGCGAACCGGTCCTGCAGGTACTGGTTCTCGCAGTGGTCGAGCAGCGCGGTCTGCACCGCGTCGCTCACCGCGCCGGGGATCGCGACCAGCGCGATCTCGTCGATCGCGGCGAAGGTCTCCAACGCGCCGGCCAGATCCTCGTCCGAGGGTTCGGCGTCGGCGTCGACAGGAGCGACCCGGGTGATCCAGCAGCGGCCACCGCCGTTGTTGAAGAAGCCGTACACCGCGTGGGCGAGGGTGTGGTTGCCCTGCTGAATGTCACCGAAGAGGTTCTTGAACGTCTCCCAGCCGTCCACGAGCTGGGCCTCGCCGGCAGGCGCCACCGAGTGGAAATCGGCTGGCTCGGCCTCACCGGCCGCAGTCACTCCGGAGCGGCCGGGCAGCAGCGGCATCGTGACGTCGTCGGCGACGGCACCGATGAAGCCGGCGGTACTGGTCCCCACACCGGCGATCGGTTTGATGGCCGAGGGGACCTCCTCGACGTACACGCCCGGCGCTAGATACTGCGGCATCTGTGGGTACTCCCCCTCGTCAGGACTCGTGACTCACGCTCTGGCCGACCCGGATGACCGTCCCGGTCACCTCGGGCCCGACCGGCGTGGATTCGAACACGTCGACGCTGAGCGTGACGCTGTAGTGCAGGACCGCCTTGGGCCGACCGCCCATGGCCTGCCAGAACTCGCCGATGCCCTGCAGCTGGCTCTCGGCGGTGACCATCGCGCGCAGCGGTGGCTGCTGGCCGGCAAGGTCGCCCCGCAGGTAGTCGGCGGGAATCTCCCGGTGACGCAGCAGCACCCGCAGTACGTCGCCGAGCAGTCGGTGCTCGTCCTGCGCCGGGTTGGGCGCGCTGTCGTTGGGCCACGCGGTGACCAGATAGGAGCAGTCGACCCGGGCCGGCACCCGCCGCCGGGTGATCATGCCGGATTCCTGCCGGGTGTTCTCCCACTGGTTGGTCCGCAGCTCGTGGTTCTCCCGGACGTCGTAGAGGAAGAACGCGATCGCGGGCAGCGTGACGCCCGACGGCGGGAACTGGTCGTCCGGTGTGGCGAAGCTGACGGTGATCCCGGGCAACGCCAGCTCGCCCTGCACGAGAGCGGCGAGCGACGCGTCCAGATCATGAAACACTGCCCTGTCCCGCCCCCAACTGCGTCCTTCGCGCCGGTCGACAGGTCTACCGGACTGGCGTCCCACGAGCGTCTGCGTCGGCGTCTACCGAACCGCCTCGGTGGATCCAGGGCGACGACCCGGAGGGGCTTGAACTGGCAATTCAGATGCTGACGTGACGTGCAACACACCCAAGTCCGGCCGTCTGGGCCAGCAGGGTCACGAGATGAACAGTCCCCTGAAGAACTCTCCGGCCTTGGTGACCTCCCCCTGTGCGTACCCCTGTCTGGCGCGCAGGCTGTCGCGGACCCGGACCGCCATGTCGGCCCACTCGTTGGGCTGGTACGTGTGCCGGTAGGGATGCCCCTCGGTCTGGGCGAACCGCCGGTTCTCGACGACCACACCGGTCCCCCGCTTGGCTCCCCGACCGACACGAGGAGTGACCAGCTCGACAGCGTTCGCACCACCGTTGGCGGAGACGTCAAAGACCTTGTCACCCGTTCCGGCGAGGACCTCCTCGACCCACTCCCCGCACATCACGTCCAGGGCGATACCACCGATCGCTTCCCTCATGCCCGGAAAGACTGGTTGCACAGATTCACGCCCGGTACGCCCCAGCAGTTCGTCGACGAGCTCGTCGTTGCCAAAGAGCCCCTCAAGCTCGGGATACGAATGGACAATCTGGTTTCTGACCGTGGAGAGTCTCGTCTTGTAGAAGAAGATGCCGGCGTGGTTCTTGTGCAGCGTGGTCCACCGTTTAATCCGACCGATGATGAGATAGTTGATGATGAGGGCGAACAGTCCGCGCGCCTCGGCGAGCGCCCGGTCGCTGTAGTCGCCATCGATGTTGTTCCGGATCCATTGAACGACATCACCAGCTCGCGTGTTGGCCACCCCCATGACGGCCTTGTATGTATCCAACTTGTACTCCGTCGTCCCAGGGGCCGTCGGCTGTGCGCTCCGGTCGGCGAATTCGTCGCCGACCTGGGTGACCGACAGGCCGTAGGTCGCCTGCACATGCCCGTGCGCACCCGTCAGCGTTCCCGCCGGGGCGGTGGAACCGTTCGGATATCCGACGAAATTCACGCCGGCCGGATTCGCGGTCAGGCCGGGGAGACCGTCCAGCGGTACGTTCGTGTTCTGCGTGAGCGCCTGGTTGTCGATGTGCGTCGCCACCTGCACGAGCCGGTTCATGATGCTGCGTACCGTACCCTCGGAATCCTTGAACTCATCCATCGGTCCGGTCACGAGCTCAAGGATCGGGGCCGGCTGGCCGGCGCCACGAAGCGCATCCGGCACCACGGTGGAGTCCAGGTCCGGGGTGTGGTCGACATGCGCCTCGAAACGCCTGCCGCTAGCAACCGCTGTGGCGTTCGCCACGGGCCGGCTCTCCACCCCGCCCTGCCGGCTGAACAACGGCACATGATGGAGTTCCAGCTCGAACCCGAACTTGCGCTGGGCGACGGACGGTCCCGCCGCAGGCGTCGGCCCGGTGGTGCAGGGTCCGGCGGCTCCCTGCTGGACGGTGTGCGTCAGCTCGTGCCCCAGCAGCGCGTCACCCCGCGCGCTGCCCGGCCGGTACTCACTACGGCGTACGAACACGTCGGCGCCGACGGTGAAGGCCCTCGACCCGAGCGTGTCGTTCAGCCGGTCCGACTCGGCACCGACGTGCACCCGTACCCCGCTGAAGTCCGCCCCCGACACCCGCTCCATCCGCTCCCGCACACCGCCGGGCACCGCCCGCCCACCGCTGCCCCGCGCCCGGTCCACCGCCCGCGCGAGGCCAGGATCCGCCGCACCACCGGTAGGCGTGCGCACCCGACCGATCGCCTCCGGGGCACGCTGCACGGACGACCCGAACGCCAGCTGGGAGATCCGGTCCGCCTCCCGCTCGTACGGATCGTCCACCGGCCCGACGTTCAGTTTCGCCTGGATGATCGCCCCCGCGCCACGATTGCCGTACCGCCGCTGCAACGCGTCGCGAGACGCGACGGGTCGACGCGGAGCCGACCCGGACCCGGAGGCCACCACCGGGGACCGGTGCGCCACGCCGCTGTCATGCTGTGCTGAATGCACGTCGAACCCTCCACAGTCTCGTCAGAAGCGCCGATCAGCGGTGAACTTCCCGTTCGGCGGGTCGGTGCCGAGCTCCCCCGCCGACAGAATCTTGCCCATCTTCTGATACTCACGTCTGGTGGCGTGGAACAGATGTGCCATGGTCACCTTGCCACCGTCGGCGGCGGCGAGGAAGGCGCTGGCGAGGGCAATGTTCCGGATGTTCCCGCCCGGCAGATCCACCTGCCGGGCCAGCAGATCCAGGTCGAGGTCGACGTCGAGCGGCGCCCGCTCGGGCCAGACCTGCGCCCAGATGCGGCGGCGGTCCGCCACCTCGGGGACCGGGAAGTCGACGGTGGCGTGCAGCCGGCGGGTGAACGCGTCGTCGAGGTTCTTCCGCAGGTTCGTCGCCAGGATGACCACTCCCTCGTGCTGCTCCATCCGCTGCAGCAGGTAGCTGACCTCCAGGTTGGCGTACCGGTCATGCGCGTCGCGGACCTGGGAACGTTTACCGAACATCGCGTCGGCCTCGTCGAAGAAGAGCACCGCGTTGCTGGTGGCCGCCTCGGCGAAGATCCGGGACAGGTTCTTCTCGGTCTCGCCGATGTACTTGCTCACCACCGTCGACAGGTCGATCCGGTACAGGTCCAGGCCGAGCTCGTGGGCGAGCACGTCGGCGGCCATCGTCTTGCCGGTGCCCGACGGGCCGGCGAACAGCACCGCCAGGCCGCGACCGTTGGCCAGCTTGCGCTCGAACTCCCAGGACTCGTAGACCATCGACCGGTAACGGAGCTGGTTGGCGATCTCCCGCAACTGCTCCATCCGGTCGGCGGGCAGCACGATGTCCGACCAGCCGTAGTGCGGCGTGATCCGCTGCGCCAGGTCGACCAGCTTGCGGTTGGACTGCAGGCGGCACGCCGCGTACAGGTCGTCCTGGGTGACCCGGGGCGCCTCGGGCGTCCGGGCGTACGCCAGGTTGTGAGCGGTCACCGCGGCGTCGCGGATCTGGCCACCGGTGAGCCGGAACTTGCCGGCGGCAGCGGCCAGGTCCAGCACGTCACGGTCCGCCCCGACGAACGCGCCGTCCCAGATGCGCAGCCGCTCGGCGTAGCCGGGTGCGGGGAACTCCAGCCGGACGAAGGTCAGGCCCGCCGGCAGGTCGGCCGGCTCCCATGGCGTGCCACCGGCCAGAAACGCCGGAGCAGGGTGCGCCGGCAGGGTGGACAGCAGCAGCGACAGTCGCGGTCGGGCCGACTCGACGAGTAGGGAGTCGACGTCCGCCCAGCACACCACTGCACCCTGCAGCCGGGCCTCCCGCTCGACCAGGCCAACCAGGGTGGCGAACTCGTCGAACGGGCGGTCGGCCAGCAGATCAGCGGAGACCACCAGCAACGGCGCGTACCAGTGGCGCGCGCACGCCGCCGCGACGCTGCGCCGGCCGACACCGTAGGCCCCCTGGCAATAGACCACCAGGTCGTCGTCGGCGTGCTCGCTCAGCCGGGCCAGTGACGCTCCGAACTCCGCCGGGAAGTGCAGGTCATCGAGGGTCAGGGTCGGTGCGACGATCCGGGCGTACGGCTGAAGCTGCTCGGCGAGGTCGTCGTCTTCCAGCAGGAAACCGACGACCCGTGGTTCCAACCGGAGGTTGTTACCCAGCAGTGAGTGCACCGGTGCGGTCGGGTCCTCTGTCGACGTGATCAGCCGATGCCGCAGCAACGGTGCCGACGGCGCGAACCGGGCTCGCGCGGCCATCCGCGACTGACGGTCCGCGCACAACATCGTGAGAACGAGATCGACCGTCGGCAACCGACGGGTCAGATCGTCGTGCAGGTAGCCGTACAGCCGCTCGTAGCTCCGGTCGATCTCGGGCGCGAGGCAGGCCACGATCACTTCGACGTCGAACGGGGCGAGGTCGAACATCCCGGCCAGCGCCACCAGGCGCAGATGCGCACCGTCTTGGATACCCTGCGCCACCCGCTCACCGATCTCGCGGGACAACTCGTCCAGCCCGGTGCCGGTCTCCGGGTCGTCGTCGGCCGGCGGAACCCAGTCAGGCGCACCGTCCAGCAGCGCGTCGACCTCGGCATCGGAGACGTAGAAGGCGGAGAGCTCGCCAGCGGGTCTACGCTGTGCCCGGCGGACCCGCCTGACCTGCCGGCTCAGCACCAGATCGAGCCGGGCGAGTTCGGCCAGCAGGTGTTCCGTCGAGTTGGCGTACCCCGAAGCGGCCATGGATCCCAGCACCTCGTCCCGGTTGTCCCCGACCGGTACATCATTGCCGCCGGAAGCGGACGGCGCGATCGTGGATACGCCGACAGTCAGCACCGATCGGCCGCGGCCCGGTCGGATGTCCGCCGCCCGGTCCGCCCGGATCTGCTCGTAGAGGACCGTGGTGTCCACCGACGGGCGCACCCCGAACTCCTGGTCCACCACCGAGGTGCACAGTTCGTACTGGCGAAGCGCGGCGATCCGGTCGCCGGCGGCGTAGTGCAGCCGCATCAGCTGGCGGTGGGTCCGCTCGCGCGCCGCGTCGTGGCGCAGCACGGTCTGACCGAGGCCCACGCCCTTGGCGTAGAGACCACGGGCCTCGCAGTAGCCCATGAGCTGTTCCTGCATGGACAGGTAGGTGTCGCGTAGCCGGTCCCGTTTGGCACCGCACCAGTCGTGGTACCAGGTGGCGAGGAGGTCTCCACGGTAGAGATCGAGCGCGTGCTCGATCGCATGGGCCTGGTTGTCGGAGAGCGCTTCGCCGGGCACGTCGCGGACCGCCGCGTAGCTCTGCTCGAACGCGTCAACGTCCAGCCAGCAGGGCGCCTCCGGGTTGATCCGCACCCAGCCGGGGTCGATGACGACGAGTTCGCTCGCCCGGCGCTGGTCGTTCGGCTGGTCCTGCATGCTCGTGTTGAGCCGCCAGAGTGCCTGGCGCAAGTACTTGCGGGCAACGCCGGGCTCGGCGTCCGGCCACAGCAGTTCCGAGATGGATTCGCGAGCGTGCGTCCGGTTCCGATGAATGAGCAGGTAGCCGAACAGCTCGAGAGCCTTGCCCGGCGGCGCACTGAGCGGTTGGCCACGTCGGAGGATCGAGACCTCATCGAAGAGTCTCACCTGCACGACGTGTCTCCTTCGTACCGCAACGGCCCGTCCGGCCGGCCACCGCCGGCGCGGACGTGGGCGCCGCTCGCCGCCGCGTCGCCGCACGTCGTCCCCGGCTCCAGTGCCAATCAGGACATACGGGGGCCACGCTACTCCACGGTGCTTCGACCGGTCATCGCGACTGTCGTCGACCGGCCACTTCGGCTACGGCGACAACCGGGCCGGCAGGTCCTGCCCCGGCCACGGTCTGCGGACCGTCCTGGAAGAAATCGACGTCGAGACCGGCGACCTGGAACAACCGTCACCTTCTGTGATCGGCGACCACAGGGCCGGACTATGGCCGGCCGTCGATCCGATCCCGCACCTAGGCCAGCCACTCCTGTGCCGGAGCCGCAGGAAACATGCGACACAACGCCACCAAATAGGGCGCCGACGAAGTCGAATGGACACGGAAGTAAGCTCGAACGCGCGTTCTATTTTTGTCGCGTAGCCCGACGGAGCACTACAGCACGGAATAGATTCTCGACTAACCAGCCCCTTCAAGTCAGGTCAGTTTTGACCCGGCCAAAGGGCATCTTCAACGCGCTGTAGACAGTTGCCGCATCAGTCAGAGACGCGCGCCACGTACCGAACTGCCATGGCGTCGGAACGGATGATGTAGCGAGTCGCTTCGAAGGAGAAGCCACCGGAGTCGAAGGAGACGTGCAGCAGGACGATGACCGGCACACCAGGCGGGAGTTTCAGCGCCTCTGCCTCGTCGCGGGTCGGGAATCGGGTAGTGACCTGTTCTCTGATCCGCGCGGTCCGGTATCCGAGTCTTTCGAGGGCAGCGAAGGTCCCACCTGGCCCCAAGTTCAGATCGGTCGCGAGGGCTGAGGTTCCGACGACGCTCGTCGGCAGGTAGGTGTTGCCGAGTTGGACGGGTTCGCCGTCGGCCAGGTACCCGTTCTCTCGGAGAACGACGACGTCGCCCAGGTCCAGGGAGAGCATGGCGGCTACGTCGCGCGGCGCTTGCTGTCGGGATACGGCCCGGCATTCGACCAGTGGTGCGCGTCCCTGCATGGTTGCCTCGGCAGCGAACGGTGTCAGGTTCTGTTCCCGCAGGAGGGGGTTGGCATACCGGTCTGGTCCGAGCCGCATGAGCGGTGGCCGGTTACGGACGAAGACGTCGTAGAGCATCGTCGCGACCTGCGCCCATTGGGACGCGCTGACGGGCGCCGGTCCGCCCAGCTGCGCTGGCCACGTCGAGCGCGTTCGCCACGCTTCGACGTCGCGGTCCGGGCCGTTCCCGGACGCTGCGGATCGGAATGGGAATCCGCGTTCCTGGCCATCGGGATGGGCGGTCACGAGTCGCGTGAGCCGACCTTCGGCGTTGAGGCAGGCGTCCAGCGCTTTGGCGAGGTGCAGGCTGGGCGGTTTCTTGCCGTTCTCCACCTCACACAGGTACGAACGCGAAAAGTACGCCTTCTTTGCCAGATCCCGGAACGACATCCCGTGTTCCTGTCGAAGTCTGCGCATCAGTCGGACGAAGTCCGGGTCAACGACGACCATTCCGGTTCCTTCCGAGTGGCAGGGGATCAGAGACCTTGCCCCGTTGAGGTCGGCGCTGTACCAGTGCGACGCCCGCCAGGACCAGGAGCATGCCGAGGACCATGAACGCTGCCACCTGCTCGTTGACGACCAGGAAGCCGAGCACGACCGCGACGACCGGCAGCAGGTACGTGACCGTGGAGGCGAGGGTAGGGCCGTCATCGGTGATGAGCCGGTAGTTGAGCGCGTAGGCGGCCCCGGTGCCGAGGACGCCGAGGATCAGCAGGCTGACCACCGCGTCCAAGCGGAAGTCAGGAGCGGTCAGTCCGCCGAGGGGCAGGGCCAGGATCATCAGGATCGTTCCGGCAGCGAGCTGCGCGGCAGACAGCATGATCGGCGGGATTCCCCGGTTGGTGAGGAACTTGCCCATGTACACGTAGGAGACTCCGTAGCTGGCGGACGCCCCCAGGATCGCCAGCCCTCCCCAGCTGGCGACCTCGCTCGCCGACTCCCACGGCGTGAAGATGACCACCGCGCCGACGAAGCCGAGGGTCAACCCCGCTCCTCGCGACCACGTCGCCGTGCGGTCAGTCCCGACGACGAAGGCGATCAGCGCCGTCCACAGGGGCGTAGTGGCGTTCAGGACCCCGGCGACACCGGAGTCGACGGTCTGCTCACCGATGCCGAACAGGGTGTACGGGATCGCGTTGGCGACCAGTGCCGCGACGAACAGATGCCCCCACGTTGTCCGGTCGGCCGGGAACCGCAGCCCTCGGTGCAGGGCCACGGGGATGAGCACCAGTGCACCGAGGGCCAGGCGGACAAGAACGATCTGCACCGGAGTGAAGCCCCGTAGCGCCAGTTTGATCCAGAGGAACCCTGACCCCCACAGCAGCGCGAGCATCACCAGCCGTATGAGACTGCCTCGACTCATCAGACGGTCCTGTCAGTCCTCTACGGGCATGTCGTAGTCCAGGCCGTTCAGGTCACCGCGCATCACGAAGCTGGTGACCTCGAACGGGGTGTGCTGCTCGTCGAAGCTGGTGTGCAGCACCTCGATGACCGGTACGCCGGGCGGCATCCCCAACCCGGTCGACTCGTCGTGGTACGGCATCCGGGCCGAAATCTCTTCCCGGATGCGAGTGACCTGGTAACCGAGTTCTTCGAACCTGGCGTAGATGCTGCCCTTGCCGAGGGTCCGCTCGGTCGCCAGCGGCGAGCCGGCGGCGACGTCGACGGGGATGTACGTCACGCCGACCTGTACCGGCTCGTCATCGGCGAAGTACCAGTTCTCCCGCCGGATGACGGTTGCGATGTTCGCGTCGATGCCGAGGCGTTCGGCGACGTCCGGCGGCGGGGTGTCGCGGGTGACCGACCGGCATTCGGTCCGGGGCACGCGTCCCTGTTTCGTGACCTCGATGCGGAACGGCGACAGTCCCGTTTCGTTGCGCAGCTGGCGGGAGTAGCGGTTGGCTCCGAGGCGCATCAGGGGCCGGTTGGGGCGAACGTAGACGCCTCGCCCGTGCTGCGCGACGACCAGGCCCTCCCCTTGCAGGATGCTGATCGCTTCCCTGGCGGTGTTGCGGGCAGTGCCGTACCGGGCGGCAAGGTCCCGCTCAGAAGGCAGCTTGTCACCGGGTGCCAACCCGCCCACCTGGATGCTCAGACGCAGGTCATCGGCTATCCGTCGGCTTGGTGGTCGCTTGTCTGCGCTGGTCGGCTCGTCCATGTCTGCCCGCCTGTTCTGGGGGTCAACTGCACGCTCCACGTTACCCTCGACTGGCTCAAGCCAGCAGCTGGCGACTGTTCGCTATGTGCTTGGAACTGGCTCAGGCCAGGAGCAGTCGGCCGATCTCCTTCGGCCGCTTAGGAGTACTGGCGCCCACTGGCGACCGTCGTCGCGGGCCAGGAACTGAGACGACACAGGGCACCGGTCATCCGGTGCCCTGTGTCGCGTGCTGGTCAGAGTGTGGGCGCGGCAGGTTTCGAACCTGCGACCCCTCGCTTGTAAGCTCTGCGCGCGCCGTCCGGCAAGGTCCGCGTACGTCTCTGACCTCGGGCGCTGGTCCGTCACCTACCTACCCCGACTCCCTACGTCTGGCCCGGTTGCTGTCACCGTTGCTGTCGACAGCAACCGGGCGGCAGTCTGGACTCCCGGTTGGCACCATGACTCACCCGCGACTCGAGAAGCATGACTCCTCACTTCGGCTGTGTCGCGGGCACAGGCGATTTCGCGACGGTAGATCACGTCGTACCGCTGAGCTCAACCCGCCGCTGCCGAAAGATTCACCGTAAAGCTCCCGAGAACGAGAGCCAAAGTCAGAGCAGCTAGCTCCAAAATCCCCATAAGCGTAACCTCCGTCCCGATTGCATCCGCTTGAAGTGCAACTGCAACGAACGTGAAGAAACAACTGGCGACGATGAACAACAGCGAACGAGCCCGCAGAAGCGGGTTCAACCCAGCGATACGGCCTCAATGATACCAGCGACGCGCTGAAGCCCCACTCCACGCACACCCTGCCGTCGACCCTGCACTCCATGGAGCGGACCGCTGCCCGGCCCGCCACGTCAAGACGGCTTTAAAGCCCGTACGGACGCTGGCGGGTCGGGCGGTGGCCCGCTCGGCTCTGCCCGAGTCAACGGCGGTCGGGTGGCCCCCAAGGCGTGCGGCAGTTTCGAACCTACGGCCCCTCGCTTGTGAGATCCACTCCCGGCCGTCCACCTCGGTTCAGCATGGACCGCGACCAGGCACACGACCGCGCCGAAGACCCTCCCAGACCGCCCTGAACAGCGGTGAACCAGACCAAAACGGAGACTGCCTGCCTACCCGTGCCCCGCCTTGATGTGACATCCCGTCGCTGGATTACGACCAGACTGCCCGGCGTCTCACCGGTACGAGCTGACCTCTCCCCAGCATCCCTGACCTGCACCAGCCGCTGTCTGTCTCATTCCGTCTCAGCCGACGCACCCGGTCTACCACGTCCCGGTTACAGTCCCGGTGCCACCACGATCCCCTGCTGTGGGTTCAGCCTTGCAACTCCACCGACACCGCATGTTGCCGCATACGTTCAAAACAAAGCCGCCGTCTTATGATTCGCCAACGCGGCGTCGTATACCAATCAAGGAGCGACGCAGCACGTACAGACGCTCTCTCGTATCCAGGAAGGGACACATCAGCACCTCGCACGACCGCCATCACATAGGATAAATTATGCGAAAAGACCTGAAATTCAACATCCTTCCAGCGGTATTCCGATTGGACAAGTAGTTCATCCATGAGCACAGCAGCCGCTTCGGCTGCATCAACGACTCGCCCAAGCTCTCGACGTAGTTCAGTTCTTTCCCACAAATTTGTGTCATCCGCGTAACGAAAACCTGAGATTCGTTCCAAATAGCGATGCAACGCGCGAAGCTGGCGCAGAAACTCAGCATCACCTCGCTGTCTCGCAAGAATCGCTTCCTTGCGCGCCTCCAGCCGTGGCTTAGCGAGCCATTCGATTCCGAGCGTGATGACGCCGGATGTAACAGCAGAAATAAGGGCGGTCAGTACCAGTTGGTTGCCATCGATCACGAACCCAGCATGTCAGCATCGGTCAAGTCGACGCCCGCCTACCGTCGACTAGCCCTTCTAGCTTCTAGCTACCTGCCCGTCATGCTCGTCGTGGTGGTGCTGCTTTGTGCCGTGCGACGATGCGGGAAAGTGGGTTCCCTGCGATGTCGACAATCAACGGTAGCATGTCACGGAGCGACTCACAGACGCCTTCCTGGTAGTGGATAAGCCAGGCTTCGCAGACCTGGCACGAATGAGCTCGACCTGAGTCGACTTCCGTACCTAAAGAATCGTCCTTCGCGCTCACGACCACTCCTGTCGTTGCCTCCAGCACTTGACTAGTGGCACGCAACTGGCCCGGCCCGTCGGATCTGGCTTACGGCAGCCCTCGGTCGTCTCCGCTGGCGTCATTGCTACGCACGACCCGTTCTACGGCCCGATCAACTTGTTAAAGCCCAAAGTACTACTGCCAGCCGCGAATAGACCGACGACCACCGCAGCAGGCAAAGACCCGCCTGCCGCAGCAGCAAGAACACCGACAGCAAGACCACACCATGCGCCTAGCGTCAGGACCAAGGCAGATCGGGCGCTAAGGAGCACCTGCGCACTTCGCGATTCGTTCCTAGACTTGTTCACGTGGCTACACGCTACTGACCTCCAGGCGGACGTCCAGGCCCTCTGACCTGCACAGTTGCTCGATCCACCAGCGCGACGTCAACATATGTTGATGAAACCACCGCCACCCGACCCGCATCGTCCCATCGAGACCACAACTCTGAGCGCCGTCATCGAGCGCCTTGCCTGTCGCGCAGCTAGTGAGAGCGGTGGATCCAGACTGCGTGCCTTGGCTGACATCCGAGCTGCGGTTGAGTACAACATCCTCAACGAAGTCGACACCACGACCCATGAACACCTGCTGCACCTGCGAGGCCTACCCGTAGCACGGACCTGGCGGGAGATCGGCGATGACCTGGGCGTCTCGGCTCAAGCCGCCCATCGGAGGTACAGACGGCGAGATTTCAACCAGGCCGAGGAGCAGTAAAACCGACGCAATCTCCCATCTCATATTTAGAGTGGACAAGTTTGACATAAACTTCAAATCATGATACGAACTCGGTTGGCGTGGCGCCAGACCAACCAGCCGATCGCTATCCCGACCGCAATTGAACCGCCCTATCGAAGTCGCGCAGCCCCAAATCTGCTTAACACCCTAGCCCCACGTTGGCCACGTCTCTCATAGGCTAACGCGCTAGTCCGAGTTCTGTTGCCAAATGATAGACTCCGGATGACCGCGGTCCAGCTCGGGCCATTTCGGCGACTAATGCGCGGACAGATGGCGCGTACTGCAGTTCGGCTGGCGCCGTCCGGTGCGCCTCCGTCAAGGCACGTCCGGCCGCCAGCATGTTGCCGGCCCGCAGATACGTCCGGGCTATATCCAAAAGATATGCGGCCCTATGCTCGGCCGGCAGATGCAGCCACTGCCCACCTCGTATCGTTTTCTCATGTCGGGAGAGTGCCTGACACGTCTCGCCCAGAATTGCCTGTGTCACGATTTGAGCGAGTTCGACGGCGACAGGAGTGAAACGGATTCGCTGAATCTTCTCGTCATCTTGTTTCTGTGTGGCAATCTCGGCGGCGTGCCGCAGTAGCTCCCGCACGGTGGCCGGGTCGTTGTTGTTGGCGGCAGCTAGCGCAGCTTGTAGTAGCAGACCTCCGTGCACGGAGGTCTGCTCGGCTATTTCGGGGTGCCCTGGTGGCTGCGCGATGTAGTGTGCGGCTGCGATAGACGTTGCGAGCGCTAGCCTGTTCTGGCCTAGGGCGCGTAGTGCTTGTGTGAGGCTCAGCGCTGCGGTTGCAGCTAGTAGGCGATCTTTTCCGGCGGTGATGACTGCACGGTCAGCGGCGATCCATGCTAGGTGCGCTTCTTCGAGTTTGACCAGCACTGATGAAGCGAGTTTGTATGCCTGGACCAGCGGCTCTGTCCCCGTTTCCGGTCGCAGCGTGTGTAGCTGCTGGCTGACACTCAGGAGGTTGGGTAGAATGCGCAGAAGCTGAGGGTAGTCACCGTGCCCGTAGGTCAGCCAGGCGTGTTCTATCTGCTGCTGTATCTCTTCCGGTTTCGGCACACGTGTGGCTTCTATCTGGCCGTTGAATGTGGCGTGACAGACTAGCGCTGCTTTTAGATTTTCTACGCCATTGACTGAACTGCCATTGACTGAAGATGTTCCCTGCCCGTCGAGCAGTTCCGTGGGGTCGACGCGGAGCACTTCGGCGATGTGTTGGATAACTGATAACCTGTCCAGTTTCCGTACGCCCTGCTCCACCTTTTCGACCCAGCTTTTTGACTTGCCGATGCGGTCGGCGAGGACTTGTTGTGTCATTCTGCTTCGCATCCGCCATTGGGCTACTCGGCGTCCGATCGGTATAGGCGTCGCAGCCTTCCCTTGCTCGGTCGTTGTCACGGCAGGGGCTGGCGATCCGTGTTGCCGCTTCGCTGTTCGGCCTGCTCGTTCCGGTTGGCCGGTCGCGGGTTGGCCGGCGGGCTTCCGCTGGCAGGGTGGTCGCGTTCCTGCGCGGGGTGCACGACGTCGATTGCCAGGTGTGGACGTTGGAACCATTTCCCGAGCACGATTCCTCCGTGGAGATTGAGCGGTTGTTGTCGCCCTTGCTGGGAGCCGTGACGTGCTGCGGTGAACCTTCGAATGTTTGACCCGGTTGACCGGTCCGGCTCGGAAACGTTTGAGTACCGTTCGCTTTACGGGTGGGTCCAGCGTACGAATCGTTGGTTGAGGTCTTCGGGGTCGGTGATGGCGTTGGGGTCGAGTTTGGTGAAGTCTCGGGTGGCTTGGTGGAGCATGACGCCCATGTAGGTGGGTAGTGCGGCTGGGTTGGTGCGGAATTGGTTGATGAGGTCGATTCGGGCTTGTCCGCATGGCCAGGGGTGGGCGCAGGTGCGGCAGAGCCAGAGTGGTCGTAGTGGTGTGTGTGTTCTATGCGCTTGGCGGTTGTGGACGGGTGATTGGTTCGGTGGTGTTGTCACGAGTTCAAGGGTGTCGGTGTGACTAGCCCCTTGTCAATATGCCAGTAGCAGTTTGCCAAGTGGCGGTTTGACTAGTTGGCGTTTGAATAGTGTGCGGGCATGGGTCGCCACCTGTACGGGCCGCAGGAGCTGCAAGAGCGGCTCCGGGTGTCCCGTCAGCGGGTACAGCAGCTCATCCGACGTCCGGATTTCCCGGAGCCGTATGACCGTCTGGCTATGGGTTCTGTGTGGCGTATCGCGGACGTGGAAGCGTGGATCAAGAAGTTCCGGCCGCATCTGGATGAGCCGGACGAGGATTAGCCCGTTCTGGTGTCCGTGAGTGCGCCGGTGGCGTGGTGGATGGTGTGGGCTGCCTCCTGCGGGTCGGTGGTGGCGGTGTCGATGGTCAGGTCCGCGTCGACGGGTGGTGTCTGGTCCCACGCGGTGAGCCGGTCGGCGGTGTCGCCGGTGGCGCGTTCGGCGATGCGGTGTGCGGCGATGTCGCGGGGGCACCACAGGTAGACGACCAGCCACCGGGCCGATGGGGTGGCGTCGGTGACGGCGTGGATGCCGTCGGGTTGGCCCATGTGCAGGACGGGGATGCCGGTGGTGAGCGCCTGGTCCAGGCCGGGCCGGTCGATGACGTAGGTGGCCCCGTACCGCTGGTTGCGCCAGATGATGCCGCCGGCCTGGTCCAGGTCGGCAAGGTGGTCGGGGGTGGTCATGCGGTAGCCGCTGGTCCGTCCCCTGCCGGTTTTGAGTCGGGCGAACAGCTGGTAGGCGGGGTCGATGGCGGCAAGCCGTGCGGTGACGGTGTCCTTCCCGGCCGCTGGTGGGCCGTAGAGGATGACACCCCGTTTCATGCGCTGGCCGCCGGCGCGGTGAGGATCGCGGACAGCAACTCTTTGGCCTGCTTCTGCAGGGGGACGCTGGACGCGCAGTTGTCGATGACGGTGTGGGGTGCGGCCGGGCGCATGTCGAAGTTGACCGTGTCGAGGTAGGCGGGCCAGTTGGCGAGTTTGGCGGCGTCGCGGGCCGCGCCCCGGTGGCGGATGTAGGTGTGCATGGTGTCGGCGTCGCAGTACACCCACACGAACAGGGTTTGGGCGTTCATGGCGGTGTGGCTGGCCTGGATACGGTCGACCCATGCCGTGTCGGTGAACTCGCGGATGAACGGGGCGGTGACGATGGCGCTGTTGCCGCAGGCGACGTTCTCGTGGGCTACCGCGATGAGGGATTCGTACTCGCGTGGCCGGACCTTGGTGAAGTAGTCGTCCGATTCGCGGTCGTGGGGTGACAGGCCGAGGAGTTCCAACGCGGCTTCGACGACGGGGCGGGTGATGGTGTCCTTGTCGAGCATGGGCCAGCCGGTTTCCCTGGCGAGGACGCGCCCGAGTTCGGTCTTCCCGCTGCCGGCGTAGCCGCCGATCATCACGACCCGTGGGGTGCGTAGGCGGATGTCACCGCCGCGTGTCTGGTTGGGGGCGTTCACGATCCGCTTCGATCGGGACTTGCTGACGATGAGTCCTTCGTCGCCGAGGATCTTCATCGCTTCGGAGATCGTGAAGACGCTGACGTCCCAGCGTTCGGCGAGTTCGCGGGTGGACGGCAGGGTGTCACCGTCGCGCAGTACGCCCGCTTCGATCTCGTTGCGCAGGTTCCGGGCCACCTGTTGGTGCAGGGAGTCTGGTCGGCTGAGTCTGGGCTGAGGGGATGTCATTGGGTCCTCTCGCGTCGGGCGTCTGTCCGCATCTGTCCAGGGAAGCCTACCAGTTGCCTAACAGATGGTATGCCCATCTTCGCAGGTCAGGGGCCAACTTTGATCTTCATTTGGCCCTAACAGTTGACCTGTCTCCATATCAGTTGTTAGCTTCATGTCGCTGGTCACGCCGACCGGCCAGGCCGAACAGGTCTGTAGAGGTCACCGCTGTGTCTTGTGGAGGAACGCGACATGCAGGCACCCCCTGTCCCGGACCCGACCGAGGTCGGTCCTACCGCCGCCGATCTGGTGGCGATCGAACGTGAGTGGCCGTTGATTGAGGCCGAGTTGGCGTTGCTGGACGCGGAGATCACCGCCCTGTACGCCGATGGCGGTCCGTCGCTGCTTGACCGCCGTCGGGTGCGGCGTGCTGAGCAGCGGGTGATGCGGGAAGCCGCCGCCCTGGGCGACGTCCAGGCCGTGACCGCGCTGCGGGTACGCAAGGCGGTGGCCTGATGACGACTCCCGCGAGCATGTACCCCCGCCCGGTGCAGGAGCTGCTGCCCGCCGCCCGCGCGATCGCCGCCCGGCTCGGTCAGGTTCCGTCGCGGAACCTGCTGATGAGGGAACTGCGGGTGGGTTCGCCGAAGGCGACCGCCCTACGGGAAGCCCTCCACCACGAACAGCAGGAGCAGGACGCGGGTCGGGTCGAGTCCGCCGGTGGGCACCGGGGGTTGCACCTGGTCCGCGACACCACCGCCGACCAGCCTGCCGAGGTCGACGTACCGGTCCCGGTCGACGCGTCGCCGGAGCCGTCGCCGGTGTCGGTGGGTGTGTCGGCGGACCCGGTGCCGGTCGCCCCGTCCGATGAGCCGTCGGGCGGGTCCGGGGCGGACCAGCTGTCGCCGGTCGCCGAGGACACGGCGCAGCCGTTGTCGCCGGTGGCGGTGGACGGACACCCGGACACGAAGATCACTCCCGTTGGCCGTCGGGCGGGTCGGTCGCCGGTGCGGTCGTGGGTGTTGCTGTTGCTGGCCGCTCCCGCGTTCGTGGCGATCTGGTCCGGCTGGGTCGGGTTGGGTGAGCTGACCGGGTTCGGTGTGGTGCACCCGCTACCGGGCATCTGGGATTCCCTCGCGGTGAACACGGCGATCACGTTGCCGATCGGCGTCGAAGCCTATGCCGCGTACGCGCTGCGGGCGTGGCTCGCCCCGGACGGGGTTCCGCCACGGGCACGGCGGTTCGCGGCGTGGTCGGCGATCGGGTCGCTGGTTCTGGGTGCGGCCGGTCAGGTGGCCTATCACCTGATGGAGTCCGCCGGGATCACCGCCGCCCCGTGGTGGATCACCACCGTTGTCGCCTGCCTGCCGGTGGCCGTGCTCGGTATGGGCGCCGCTCTGGCGCACCTGCTGCACACCGACCGCCAGCAGCAGGAGCCGTGACTTTGCCCGGCGGCGCGGCCCATGGCCTAGGAACCTTCGCCGCGCCGCCGGCCCCTCGACCCTCAGCAACCGCTTCGGGAAGGACTCTCATCGTGGCATCCACGGCATCGCCGGACGAGTTGCCGTCCACGGAAATCGTGTCGCGTATCCAGCACACCCCGGCCGGTGCGAAGGCGTGGGTGGAGCGTGACGGGCGCGGCCGACTGTTCGTCCGCTGCCAGGGCTGCACCCTCTACCGCCAGGTCGACGGGACGGCTCCCGCCCTGGCCGCGCTGGTCACCCACCTACCGACCTGCCCCGCCGACGCCACCGACGCCGGTCCGGCCTGACCGGCCCTCGACGACCGGGCGCGGCTACGGCTGCGCGTGCCGCGCCCGGTCCCTTCCCCCGGCTTTCCCTTTGGTTCTGGACTTTCTGTTGGAGGCAATCCCTCATGCCCACCCCTGACGACGGTTACGACTGGCAGGCAGCGGAAGCCGACCTCACCACCGACGGCAGCGCGGATGTGGTCGATCTGACCGCCCGCCGCCGCAAGACCAACCCGGCCGGGTCGTTCGCCGTGGACATCGACGACGAGAGCGACGACCGCGACGACGACGCCCCGGTCCCGGTCAACCCACCCGCAACCCCGCACGATGGCCGGTCCCGTATCGCTGGCCTGGTCGGTGCGGAGCGTCGGCCGATCGTCCCCGCCTGGCTACGCTCCCGCTCGGAGCTGCTGAACGTGGTGCGGTGGACGGCAGGGCACTACACGCACGTCAGCATGTATCACCTGTCCCGGTCGCCGAAATACTGCGCGCGTCTGGCGTGGCGGGCACCGTTCGGCGTTGCCCGGCTGCTCGGCCACACCGTCCGGTGGGTGACCGATGCCGAGGGCATCCCCGTGCGCCTGGCCGTGGTCCGGCAGGAAAACGCCGAACTGTACTTGAAGCTGTCGCGGCAGCGTGACGTACGGGTCCGGTGGCGCGGCCTGGTCCTGACCGCGATCCTGCTGCTCGGCGTGCCGACCGTGCTCACGTTGATGGCCCTGGCGGGGTCGTGGCAGCGGTGGGCGATCCTCGCCGGTGTCGTGGCCCTGTTCGGTGTGGCGGGTACGCCGAAGGACAAGCCGCTGCTGGACGTCGCGGCTGTCAGTCCGCGTGTGCGGAAGCTGTCCGCCGACGTGGTCACCCGCGCCTTCCTGGCCGCCGGGTTGTGCAAGCCGGACGACCTGATCACCTTCCCCGCCCCGATCATGCGCGACGGACCCGGCTGGCGGGCCGTGATCGACCTGCCGTACTGGACGAACGCCGACAAGGCGATCAAGAAGCGGGACCAGCTTGCCGCCGGCCTCGACCTCGATGAGGTGCAGGTGTGGCCGGAGCGGGTACGCGGCACCGCCGGTTCCGCCCGCCGCCTGGCGTTGTGGGTCGCCGATGAGGACCCGTACGCGAAGGGGTCCGGCGCGTGGCCGCTCATCGGCAAGGGCGGCGTGGACATCTTCGCGCCGTTCCCGTTCGGGCAGGACCAGCGTGGACGCCCGGTGCCGCTGCTGCTCATGTTCACGTCCCTGCTCGTGGGTGCGATCCCGCGTATGGGAAAGACGTTCGCCGCACGGCTGCCCGTGCTCGCGGCGGCGTTGGATCCGATCGTTGAGCTGCACATCTACGACGGCAAGGGCGGTCAGGACTGGCGACCGTTCGAACGGATCGCCCACCGCACCGGCTACGGCGTCCGCGACGAGACGGTTCAAGCGCTGGTCGACGATCTACGCGGCCTGGTCGCCGACATGAACCGCCGCTACGACACCATCGCCACCCTGCCCGCCGACCTGTGCCCCGAATCCAAGGTCACCCGACAGATCGCCGAGAAACGCGCGTTGAGGCTGTGGCCGATCCTGGTGGCGGTCGACGAGTTTCAGCGCTACTCCGCCCACCCCGTCCACGGGGACGAGATCGTGTCGCTGCTGACCGAGCTGTGCAAGGTCGGCCCCTCGGTCGGCATCATGATCCTGCTCGCCACGCAGAAGCCCGACGGCAAAGCCGTCCCGACCGACCTGCGCGACAACATCGGCACCCGCTTCGCGCTCAAGACGATGACGTGGCAGTCGTCGGAAGCCGTCCTCGGTGCCGGGTCGTACACGGCCGGCTATGACTCGTCGCGGTTCCAACGCGGACACAAGGGCGTCGGCATCCTGCTCGGCGCGGACGACTCCGGATCGGTCGACGAGGCCGTGACCGTGCGGACCAACCTCGCCGAAATGGCCGACGTCGAAAAGGTGGTCACCCGTGCCCGTGAGCTGCGGGAGCGGGCCGGAACCCTGACCGGCCACGCCATCGGCGACGCCCCCGAAGCCGTCGCCCGTGCCGGGGACACCCTGTTGGACGACATCCTCACCGTCGTCCCCAAGGGTGAGGCGAAGGTGTGGTCAGAGACCGTCGTCGCCCGACTCGCCGAGCTACGCCCGGACGTCTACGGCGGGTGGGAGACCGGGAACCTCGCCCCGGCGCTCAAGCCGCACGGGGTCACGGTCGGCCGGCAGGTGTGGGGCACCGACCCGGTCACCGGGGAACGCGCCAACCGTAAGGGCATCCTCCGCGACGACATCACCACCGCCGTAACCAAGCGTGACCAACGCCGCAAGGCGGGATAGCCGCTCGCGGGCCGCTAGGTCTATCGGCGACACCCGCTAGACCTAGCGGCACCGCTAGCCCTCGAAACAAACCCCTGCCAGGACGCTAGCCGCCTAGCGCCCCTACCCCCGCACGCCCGAAAACCGCCCGTGGAGGCACCCCGTGGACCCGTACGCCACCCTCGCTAGCCTGCTCTGCCCCCTCCTGACCCTAGTCACGTTCGGTTACCTGGTCACCTGCGCGATCTGGCCGTTCGGCCCCTGCCGACGCTGCCACGGCACCGGGAAACGCCGCGCCCCGTACGGCAAGGCGTTCCGCCTCTGCTACCGCTGCGACGGCACCGGACGCCGTATCCGCATCGGCCGACACGTGTGGAACGAGATCCGCCGCGAACACCGCAACGGCACCCACCGATGAACCGCCGCCGGCACCCGCACGGGGAACACACCGACTGGTGCGCCCGTGACCACCGCTGCGGACACGACGGACACCGCTCCCCCTCGATGATCGTCGACCTGCCAGGCCACGCCCGCGCCGTCCTCACCCGCATCCGCACCGGCGACGGACACGACCAGGCCGAAATCCGTGTACGGGTCGCCCTGGCCGACGCCGACCCCGCCGCCCGCCGACAACTGGCGGTCCTGCTCGCCGACCTGGACGACCTGATCACCCGCGTAAGCCGCGCCAGGCATCCCCGGCCGCGCCACCACCGGCCCGCCGCCTAACCCCACCACCGACACCAGACAGGAAGGGAACGCCGTATGAGTCGACAGTCCACCCACGACCACAACGCGGAACGGGCCGTGATCGGCGCGGCGCTGGTCGCCCCGCCGGTCATGGCCGACCTGGTCGCCCTGCTCAGCCCGGACGACTTCCACCGGCCCGCGCACGGGATCATCTGGCAGGCGTTGACCGCCGTGCACGCCACCGGCCAGGCCACCGACCCCATCACCCTCACGGCGTATCTCGCGGAGACTGGCGAGTTGGGCAAGGTCGGCGGTGCCCCCTACCTGCATACGCTGATCCGCGACGTACCGGCAGCCGCGAACGCCGGGCACTACGCGCGGATCGTCGCCGACCATGCCGCCCGCCGCCGGGTCGTCGACCTCGGCGAGCGGCTGACCAGCCTCGCCGCATCCGGTGCCGATGTGGCCGACGTCGTGGCGACCGGCCGTGCGCTGCTCGACCAGGCCGACACCGGTGGGTGGGCACCGCTGATCCCGCTCGGCGACCGCCGCCACCTACCCGCCTTCCCCGCCGAGATGCTGCCCGCCTGGGTCGCCGACATGGTCTACGGGGTCGCCGAGTTCACACAGACCCCGGTCGACCTGCCCGGCTGCATCGCCCTCGCCGCCCTGTCGACGGCCGCCGGGGGGCGGGCCGAGGTGGAGGTACGCGGGTCGTGGCGGGAACCGGTCAACCTGTTCACCGTCGTCGTGCTACCGCCCGGTTCCCGGAAGTCGGCGGTGTTCGCCGCGATCACCGGCCCTCTGTTGGCCGCTGAGAAGGCGTTGGTGGAACGGACCCGACCGGCCATCGTGGAAGCCGAGTTGGCCGCACGGGTGGCCGGGAAGACCGCAGAGCGGACCGCGATCGCCGCCGCGAACGCCGACGCGTCCGGCCGTGACACCCTCTTGGCTGAGGCGACCGCCGCCGCGATGAACGCCGACACCATCACCGTTCCGGCGTTGCCGCAACTGGTCGCGGACGACGTCACTAGCGAGGAAGCCGCATCCCTGCTCGCCGAGCAGGGCGGACGCCTGGCCGTGCTGTCGCCGGAAGGTGGCATCTTCGCCACCATCGCCGGCCGCTACTCCGGAACCCCCAACCTGGAAGTCTTCCTCAAAGGCCACGCCGGGGACATGCTGCGCGTCAACCGCCGCAGCCGTGCGCCAGAACACGTCGAACACCCCGCGCTGACACTCGGTCTGGCCGTGCAACCCGACGTCCTGCGCGACATCGCCGACATGCCCGGATTCCGCGGCAAGGGGTTGCTGGCGCGCATCCTGTTCTCCCTGCCGGAGAACACCGTCGGACGACGCCGCATCGGAGCCGACCCCGTACCCGAACCGGTCGCCGCCACCTACGCGGCCAACCTCGCCACGCTCGTGATGTCCCTCGCCGAGTGGACCGACCCCGCCGTGTTGCCACTCACCCCCGACGCCAACGACCGCGTCATGGACATCGAACGGGCGGTAGAGCCGCGTTTGGCTCCCGGCGGGGCCTGGTCACAGCTGATCGACTGGGGCAGCAAGTACACCGGCGCGGTCGTGCGCATCGCCGGACTGATCCACCTCGCCGAACACCTGCGCGACGGATGGGGAAAACCCGTCCAGGCCGACACCATCGACCGGGCCGCCCTGCTCGGCGACTACTACGCCGCTCACGCCCTGGCCGCGTTCGACGACATGGGAGCCGACCGGACCAGCCGCCACGCCCGCCACGCCCTGAACTGGATCGAACGCACCACCACGACCGCCTTCACGAAACGGGAGCTGTTCCGGGCCGTGCGCAGTAGCCAACTGCCCACCGTCGCCGACCTCGACCCCGCCCTGTCCCTGCTCGAAATGCACGGCTACATCCGCCACGTAGACCCACCGCGCACGCGGGCCGGTGGCCGACCCCCCTCGCCGTCGTACCTCGTTCATCCCGACCTACACGGGCAACCCGCCGCCACCGTCCACGCCCTACCCGACGCCATCCGGCGGACCGCCTGATGCCCCGGACAGAACTGACACAACTGACACAACCCCCTGCCGACCGAGGTTCTGTCAGTTCTGTCAGTTGTGTCCACGACCGAACGGGCTGCCCGACGCCCCGGCCGACGGCCGGCAGCAACCGAGGCCCGCCACGTCCGCCGGACCGCCGGACCCCTCGGACAGAACTGACACAACTGACACAACCCCCCGCTGACCGACGTTCTGTCAGTTCTGTCAGTTCTGTCCACGACCAAACACCCCCGCCGGACCGGCCAGCAGCCCTGCCGCACCGGCACCGCCGAGACACCACCGCCACCGGCCCGTACCGGGCCGAACCCTCGACACCGAACCGCATCAAGCATCACCGGGGAGAAGCGTGAACAGCGCAGATCGCATGGTCCTCACCATCGAAGAAGCCGCTCAACGACTCGGCGTCGGCCGAACCACCATGTACGCCCTCGTGATGAACGGCGAGATCCGGTCCGTCACCATCGGCCGGCTTCGCCGCGTCCCCGTCCGCTGCCTCGACGACTACGTGACCGCCCTACTCGGCGACCAGCCGACCGACCAGGCCGCCTGAGAGGGGACACGAGCATGGGACGTAAGCCCAACGGCGCATCCAGCATCTACAAGGGCACCGACGGATACTGGCACGGCCGGGTCACCGTCGGCGTCAAGGACAACGGTCGCCCCGACCGCCGCCACGTCTCCGCCAAGACCGAAGCCGAGGTCACCCGCAAGGTTCGCGCGCTGGAACGGGAACGCGACAACGGCACCGTCCGCAAGACCGGCCAACGCTGGACGGTAGAGAAGTGGCTCACCCACTGGGTGGAAACGATCGCCGCGCCGTCGGTGCGGGAAACGACGATGGTCGGCTACCGGGCCGCCGTGTACAAGCACCTGATCCCCGGCATCGGCGCGCACCGCCTTGACCGCCTGGAGCCGGAGCACCTGGAAAAGCTGTACGCGAAGATGATCCGCTCCGGCAGCGCACCGGGCACGGCACACCAGGCGCACCGCACGGTGAAGACCGCGCTGAACGTCGCCCTACGGCGCGGTCACGTCGCGCGCAACGTCGCCCAGCTCGCCAAGGCACCCCGCCTTGATGAGCAGGAAATCGAGCCGTTCACCGTCAAGGAAGCGCAGCGCATCCTGACCGCCGCCGCGAACCGGCGCAACGGGGTCCGCTTCGCCCTGGCGCTGGCGCTCGGACTCCGCAAAGGGGAAGCGCTCGGCTTGAAGTGGCGACGGATCGACCTTGACCGGGGTCTGCTTCGTACCCCGCGTCAGCTTCAGCGGCACAAGTGGCAGCACGGATGCGACGACCCGCACGCCTGTGGGCAACAGCGACACAAGGTCCACCCGTGCCCGCCGGACTGCCGACGACACAGGCAGCCCTGCCCACCGCCCTGCCCGGCCGGTTGCACGCGTCACGCCAGCAGTTGCCCGAAACGCCAGGGTGGCGGGTTGAAAGAGGTCGACGTCAAGTCGCGTGCCGGACGCCGTGCGGTCGGTATTCCCCGGCCGTTGTTGGATGCGCTCAGGCAGCACAAGGCGATGCAGGAGAAGGAACGTGAGGTGGCCGCGCAGCTCTGGCAGGAAGGCGGCTGGGTGTTCACCCAGCCGAACGGCAGGCCGATCGACCCGCGAGCGGATCACGAATCGTGGAAGGCGCTGCTGAGGGAGGCGAACGTACGGGACGCCCGGTTGCACGACGCACGGCACACCGCCGCAACGATTCTGCTGGTCCTCGGCGTACCGACCCGCGCGGTCATGGAAGTGATGGGCTGGTCTCAGATGGCGATGACGACCCGCTATCAGCATCTGGCACCGGGCGTGGTGTCAGGGATCGCCGACCAGGTGGCCGGGCTGCTCTGGGAGCCGAATGAGACGACAGACGACTAACTGAGACTGAAACTGAGACGAGACAGGGCACCGGGCATCCGGTGCCCTGTTGGCGTGCTGGTCAGAGTGTGGGCGCGGCAGGTTTCGAACCTGCGACCCCTCGCTTGTAAGGCGAGTGCTCTCCCACTGAGCTACGCGCCCGGGCATCACAAGAATCGCCGGCCCGGCGGCGGCCAGTTTACCCTGCCTTCTCCAGCGCGGCGCGACCGAGTTCCCGGCGGCCGGCGACCCGTACGGCCGGCGAGCGGATCACCCGGCCCGCAGGGCCCGCTGGACGGTAGCGGGCCCCGCAGGGTCGGACGCTGGTCAAACGGCCCGGAGGCTGGTCAGTTGTCCGTGACGCGGGTCAGTCGGCCAGGTCGGCCAGCGCCTTGCGCCACACGGCCTGGTCGCGGGCCTGGCCGGGCCCGTTCATTTCGGCGAAGCGGACCACACCGGTCTTGTCGATCACGAACGTGCCCCGGTTGGCGATCCCGGCGGAGTCGTTGAACACCCCGTACGCCTGGGCGACCGCGCCGTGCGGCCAGAAGTCGGCGAGCAGCGGGAACTGGAAGCCTTCCTGCTCCGCCCAGATCTTGTGGGTGTAGACGGAGTCCACGCTGACGGTGAGCGTCTGCACGTCGTCGTTGACGTAGGCGTCGATGTTGTCCCGCACCTCCTGCAGCTCGCCCTGGCAGGTGCCGGTGAACGCGAGCGGGTAGAAGATCAGCAGGACCGCCTGCCGACCCCGGAAGTCGGTCAGCCGCACCTCCTGGTTGTTCTGGTCCTTGAGGGTGAACTCCGGTGCCGGCGTGCCGACCTCGACGGGCATGTGCGCTCCTTCACTCACTTCTTGGCCTTGGCCCCACGGCGCAGCACCAGCCGGGCGGCACTCCAGTCCTTGCCGGCGTTGACCATGGAAGTCTGTTGCAGTCCGGCGCTGGGCGCGGACTCGCTGATGTCACTCGGCTCGACGTGGCCGTCACGCCCGGCCTTGGGCGTCAGCAGCCACACCACCCCGTTGTCGGCCAGCGGGCCGAGCGAGTCGACGAGCAGCTCGAACAGGTCTCCGTCACCGTCGCGGTACCACAGCAGCACCGCGTCGACGACCTCGTCGGTGTCCTCGTCGACCAACTCGCCGCAGCGGTCGGTCAGGGCGTCGCGGAGATCCTGGTCGACGTCGTCGTCGTAACCCATCTCCATGACCACCATGCCCGGCTCGATGCCGAACCGGTCCGCCAGGCTCCGTACGCCGTCGGCGGCCTGACCAGCGGTCGCGCTCACTGTTACTTGCCTCCTCGTCTTGAGCTGCCGGTATCCGTCGGACACCGATAGCGGGTAGTTCACACAGTTGTGCCGCCCGGCGCAAGTGGCGCACCGAGTTCACCGGAATTTACCGTGCCAGCAGCGCTCGGGCACCCTGGGTGATGGCATCTTCGCCGACCAGCACCTGGTTGGCGGCCGGGCCGAGTGGGACGTAGGTGTCCAATGCCGCTATCCGGGCAGCGGCTCCGACGTATCCGGCTTCGACCAGCGCTGCCAGCACTCCCTCACCGACCCCGCCGGAGCGGCGGGTCTCGTCGACCACCAGCACCCGACCGGTGGCCGTCGCCTCGCGGATGATGTCGGCCACCGGCAGCGGCGCGAGCCAGCGCAGGTCGACGACCCGGCAGCCGGCTCCTTCGGCAGCCAGCCGGGCCGCGACCCGCAACGACATCCGTACGCCGTTGCCGAACGTGATCACCGTCAGGTCCTCGCCGCTGCCGACGGAGTAGCTGCGGGCCCGGCCGACCGGGATGTGCCGGGCGCCCCACTCCCCTGGCGGGGTGTACGGCGCCAGCCACAGTCCGTCGTCCGGCACGTGCAGGTCACTGGTGTCGTAGAGGGCGACGGGCTCCACGAAGACGCACACACTGCCGTCGACCGCCGCGCTGGCCAGGCAGGATCTCAGCAGCCCGGCGGCATCGTCGGCCCTGGCCGGCACGGCCAGCACCAGGCCGGGTACGTCCCGCAGCACCGCCAACGAGTTGTCGTTGTAGAGGTGCCCGCTGAGGCTCTCCTGATAGGCGAGACCGGGCACGCGCAGCACCATCGGGTTACGGTAGCCGCCCCGGGAGAGGAACTGCAGCACGGCGGCCTCGCCGCGCAGCTGGTCCTCGGCGCTGTGCAGGTGGCTCAGATACTGGATCTCCGGCACCGGCAGCTGACCGGCGAGGCCGGCACCGAGTCCGATGCCGAGGACTGTGGTGCCGTCGCCGGTGGTGTCAAAGACGCGATGGTCGCCGAACCGGTCCTGCAGCCCGGCGGTGACGCCGTGCACGCCGCCCTTGGCGGCGACGTCGGCACCGAACACGGCCATCGCCGGGTACGACAGCAGACCGTCGGCGAGCGCCGCGGTGATCGTCTGGGCCAGGGTCATCGGCCCGCGTTCCTCCGGCAGCCGGGTGCCGAGGGTGGTGGCGCGGGTGGTGGCCGCGGCTCCGGCCGCGCGGGCGCCGGTGTCGGCGACCACCCGGGCGACCCGGATCGGCCGGCGCGGTGCGATGGTGGCCACGACCTGTCCGGCGGTGTCGAGCTTGGCCTCCCCGATGACCTCCTCGGCGACCTTGCGCACCTGCCAGCCGACTTCGTCGTACCGGGAGATGATCTCGTCGGGGCTAGCCAGGCCGGCGGCGACCAGCAGCCGCGCGGTGCCGACCAGTGGGTCGCGGGCGACGTCGCGGTCGATCTCCTCGGCCGACCGGTACGCCGATTCGACGTCGGCGCCGCTGTGCCCCATCAGCCGGACGGTGGACAGGTGCAGCACCGCCGGCCGGCGGTGCTCGCGGACCCAGGCGGCAGCCTCGGCAGCGACGTCGTAGGTGGCCGCCAGGTCGCACCCGTCGGCGGCGAAGTACCGCAGCCCTGGTCGGGAGCGCAGCGTCTCGGCGACCCAGCCGTCCGGCGACCGTACGCTGCCGCCCAGTCCGTTGTCCTCGCAGACGAACAGCACCGGCGTGGACAGCCCTGCGTGGTCGGCCCAGCCGGCGGTGTTGAATGCCGACGCAGCAGCGGCGTGGTTGACTGCCGCGTCGCCGAAGCTGCAGACCACGATGGCGTCGTCCGGCCAGGGCAGCCGGGGTTCCAGGTACGCCCGGCCGACTGCGGCGGACCGGGCCAGCCCTGGTTGACGTTGCCGGACGGTCGGCACCATCCGGCGCATCCGGTCGATGCCGAGCGCGGTCCCGACCGCCCGGGGCAGGTGCCCGCCGACGGTGCCGGAGGTGGGCACGATGTTGATCGCGGTGTTGCCGAACACCTTGCCCCGGCCACCGGTGGTCGGGTCGGCGGCGGAGGCGACGGCACCGCGCAGCACGTCCCGAGCGGCGTCGGTGACCGGGTCGGTGCCGGGGTCGCCGGCGTCGGAGTCGGCCACGCCGGAGCGAAGGCCCGGCTCGACGCCGGGCTCGTGGCCGGCGGCGAGGCCGGCCTGGGCGAGCCGGGCGCAGTAGAAGCCACCGGACCGGTAATGCAGTAGCGCCGGGTCGGTCACCCGGACGGCGGCGGCGAGCGCCGCGTTGCCCTCATGGCCGGACGAGCCGAGTGTGTAGAAACCTTCTCCGAAGCTGCGCAGCCAGCGTTTGGCCAGGTCGAGATGGCGGCTGGTGAGTTGGGCGTCGAACAGCGCCAGCGCGGACTGCCCGGTGAGCAGAGTGCCGTCGCGTACCGGTTGTTCGGGGGCCCGTCGGTCCGGTGCGGTGTCCATCGCGGCGACCGCGGTGCGGAACCGTTCGTCGAGGTCCTGCGGGGTGGTCACGTCGGACAGCATTACCGACGCCCGCCAGGCGCGGCCACCGGGCGGCGAGCGGGCCGCCGCTGGGCCGGGTCGGGGCAGACTGCAGCGCCGCTGGTGGCCGGGGAGGTCATGGTCGCGATGCTACGCGGCAGCCCGGGAAACGGCAGCGCAGCCGCGCCGCCAGGCGCGGCCTGGACGGCAGCGCAGCCGCGCCGCCAGGCGCGGCCTGGACGGCAGCGCAGCCGCGCCGCCAGCGGGGTCACTTGCGGGCGGCCGATAGCATAAGGTTCAGTACGTTCTGAACGTTCGCAACACACGTTGATCGTCACAGACGTGGATCGCCACAGACGTTGATCGTCGAACGCTTCGAGGTGGAGCGTCGTCAAACTCAAACCGAGGAGGCGAGGTCCGATGGCTGACCCGGCCATCCGTACCGAGCAGTTGATCAAGACGTACGGCCGCAACCGCGGCCTCACCGGCCTTGACCTTCAGGTCGAGACCGCCGAGGTGTACGGGTTCCTCGGCCCCAACGGGGCCGGCAAGTCCACCACCATCCGGCTGCTGCTGGATCTGATCCGGCCGACCAGCGGCACCGTCCGGGTGCTGGGGCTCGACCCGCGCGCCGGCGGCATTCCGCTCCGCCGACGGATCGGTTACCTGGCCGGCGACTTCATCGTGGACGGCCGGCAGACCGGCCACGAACTCCTCACCTACCTGGGCAACCTACGCGGCGGTGTGCCGAAGGCGCGGATCACCGAGCTGGCCGACCGGCTCGACCTCGACCTCGGCCGGCGGATCAAAGGGCTGTCCAAGGGCAACCGGCAGAAGGTCGGGGTCGTGCAGGCCTTCATGCACTCCCCCGAGCTGCTCATCCTCGACGAACCGACCAGCGGCCTGGACCCCTTCCTGCAGCAGGAGTTCGTCGCGATGGTCCGCGAGGCGAAGGCCGCCGGGCAGACCGTCTTCATGTCCTCGCACGTGATGAGCGAGGTGCAGCAGACCGCCGACCGGGTCGGCATCATCCGCGACGGCCGGTTGGTCACCGTCGAACGGGTAGAGGAGCTGCGGGAACGGGCGGTACGCCGGATCGAGATCGTCTTCGACGCTGCGGTGCCGGCCGACGAGTTCACGACCGTTCCCGGGCTCAGCGACGTCACCGTGAACGGCGCCCGGCTCAGTTGCCGGCTCGACGGGCGGGCCGATCCGCTGATCAAGGCGGCGAGCCGGCACACCGTCGTCAGCTTCCTGGCCGAGGAGCCCGACCTGGAGGACCTCTTCTTCACCTACTACGAGCGGACGGAGACCGACGGTGTTGCTGCGTAACCCGTTCACCAAGGCGCTGCGCGACAACCGCCGGTCCATGCTGGGCTGGGCGGTGTCGATCGCAGCGGTCGGCACCATGTACGCCGCGTTCTGGCCGACCATGCAGACACCGGAGATGGCGGATGCGCTGGCCGCGTATCCGGAAGGGATGCTGGAGGCACTCAACTTCGACGACGTCACCAGCCCTGCCGGCTATCTCGGCAGCGCCGTCTACGGGCTGCTCATCCCCCTGCTCGTTGCGGTGTTCGGGATCGCCGCCGGGGCCCGGACGATCGCCGGTGACGAGGAGGCCGGCTCGCTGGACCTGCTGCTCGCCCACCCGGTCAGCCGGGCGCGGGCCGCGCTGCAGCGGTTCGCCGCGCTGGTGGTCGGACTGGTCCTCACCGGGGCGCTGCTGTGGCTGGCTCTGGTGGCGATCCGTGGTCCGGCCGAGTTCACCGCCGTCGGGGTCGGTGCGCTGGCCGCGATGACCCTGCATCTGGTGCTGTTCGGCACCGCGTTCGCCGCCCTGGCGTACGGCGTGGGGGCCGCTACCGGCAGCCGGGCGACGGCGCTCGGCGTCGGCGCGGCGGTCGCCGTGCTCGGCTACCTCGCCAACGCCGTCCTGCCCCAGGTCGAGGCGCTGGCGTGGGCCCGCGACATTTCTCCGTTCCACTGGTACCTCGCCGGCGACCCGCTGGTGAACGGGGTGCAGGTCGGCGGCGTACTGCTGCTCGCCGGCTTCGCTGTGGTCTGCGTCGCCGCCGGCACCTGGCGCTTCACCCGTCGCGACATCGCCGTGTGAGGATTCCGCCGGCTGGCCGGTCGGGTGGGTGCGGCGCCTGCCGTGCCCACCGGCCGGACCGGCCCGGCTGCCACACTGGCAGGCATGGACTCCGACGTGATCTCCATCCGGACCGGCTCCCGGCCCGTGGTGCGCGACATCACCGCCGAGGCGGGGCGGTTCGTGGCCGGACGCGGCGACGGGCTGCTGCACGTGTTCGTACCGCACGCCACCGCCGGCATCGCGATCATCGAGACCGGTGCCGGCTCCGACGACGATCTGCTCACCGCTCTGGACCAGCTGCTGCCCACCGACGACCGTTGGCAGCACCGGCACGGCTCGCCCGGGCACGGCCGGGACCATGTGCTACCGGCGTTCGTCGCCCCGTACGCGACGTTGCCGGTGCTCGACGGCCGGCTCGCGCTCGGCACCTGGCAGTCGGTCTGCCTGGTCGACCCGAACGGGGACAACGCCGACCGCAAGGTCAGGTTCTCCTTCCTCGCCGGCTGACCCGCGCCGCCCGGAGCCGGTCGGAGCCGGTCGGAAGTTACCGTCTGGTACCTGTGTCCCAGATCGCCTCTATGGCGGCCGCGCGTGACGCAACCGGCCTCCAGGGGGCAGGATGGTCAGTAGAGACCTATCCCACACACAACTGAGGGAACGCCTGTGGCCACGGAACGCAAGCGCCCGGTGATCAGCGACGGCCTGCCGAGCCAGCTTCCGGACATCGACCCTGAAGAAACCAGCGAATGGGTCGAGTCACTCGACGGAGTGATCGACGAACGCGGCGCCAAACGCGCCCGCTACGTCATGCTGCGCCTGCTCGAACGGGCTCGGGAGCGTCAGGTCGGGGTGCCGCCACTGACCACCACCGACTACATCAACACGATTCCGCCGGAACGCGAACCCTGGTTCCCCGGCGACGAGATGATCGAGCGGCGGATCCGCGCGTACATCCGGTGGAACGCCGCCGTGCTGGTGCACCGCGCGCAGCGGCCGGAGATTGGCGTCGGCGGCCACATCTCCACGTACGCCAGCGCGGCGTCCCTCTACGAAGTGGGTATGAACCACTTCTTCCGTGGCAAGCAGCATCCCGGCGGCGGGGACCACATCTTCTTCCAGGGGCACGCCTCCCCGGGCATGTACGCCCGCGCCTTCGTCGAGGGCCGGCTGTCGGAGCAGCGCCTCGACGGCTTCCGGCAGGAGCTGTCGCACGCCGGGCTCGGCGGCGGGTTGCCGTCGTACCCGCACCCGCGGCTGATGCCGGACTTCTGGGAGTTTCCCACCGTCTCGATGGGCCTCGGCGCGATCAACGCGATCTACCAGGCGCGGTTCAACCGGTACCTGCAGCACCGGGGCATCAAGGACACCTCTGATCAGCACGTGTGGGCGTTCCTCGGCGACGGTGAGATGGACGAGCCGGAGTCGCTCGGCGCGATCGGGGTGGCCGCCCGCGAGGAGCTGGACAACCTCACCTTCGTCATCAACTGCAACCTGCAGCGGCTGGACGGCCCGGTACGCGGCAACGGCAAGGTCATGCAGGAGCTGGAGGCGTTCTTCCGGGGCGCCGGCTGGAACGTGATCAAAGTCGTCTGGGGTCGGGAGTGGGACCCGCTGCTCGCCGCGGACACCGACGGCGCGCTGGTCAACCTGATGAACACCACGCCGGACGGCGACTACCAAACCTACAAGGCCGAGTCCGGCGCGTACGTGCGGGAGCACTTCTTCGGCCGCGACCCGCGTACCCGCAAGATGGTCGAAGGGCTGTCCGACGACGAGATCTGGAACCTCAAGCGCGGCGGGCACGACTACCGGAAGCTGTACGCGGCGTACAAGGCGGCCACCGAGCACACCGGCCAGCCGACGGTGATCCTGGCCAAGACGATCAAGGGCTGGACGCTCGGGGAGCACTTCGAGGGCCGCAACGCCACCCACCAGATGAAGAAGCTGACCCTGGACGACCTGAAAACCTTCCGGGACCGGCTCTACCTGGACGTGCCGGACGAGCAGCTGGAGGCCAACCCCTACCTCCCGCCGTACCTGCGCCCGGCCGACGACTCCCCGGAGATGACCTACCTGCAGGAGCGCCGCAAGGCCCTCGGCGGGTACGTGCCGACCCGGCGGACCGCCGCCCGCCCGCTGGCGGTGCCGGGCAGTGAGCGGTTCGGTGATGTCAAACGCGGCTCCGGCAAGCAGAAGGTCGCCACCACGATGGCCTTCGTCCGACTGCTCAAGGACATCATGAAGGACCGCGAGTTCGGCAAGCGGTGGGTGCCGATCATCCCGGACGAGGCGCGGACCTTCGGCATGGACTCACTGTTCCCGACGCAGAAGATCTACTCACCGCACGGGCAGAAGTACACCGCGGTGGACCGGGAGCTGTTCCTGTCGTACAAGGAGTCCACCGCCGGGCAGATCCTGCACGAGGGGATCAACGAGGCCGGGTCGGTGGCGTCGTTCACCGCCGCCGGCACGTCGTACGCCACCCACGACGAGCCGATGATCCCGCTGTACATCTTCTACTCGATGTTCGGCTTCCAGCGCACCGGCGACGCGTTCTGGGCGGCGGCCGACCAGATGGCCCGCGGCTTCGTCCTCGGGGCCACCGCCGGGCGGACCACGCTCAACGGCGAGGGTCTGCAGCACGAGGACGGGCATTCGCAACTGCTCGCCGCGAGCAACCCGGCGGTGGTCGCCTACGACCCGGCGTTCGCGTTCGAGATCGCGCACATCGTGGAGAACGGCCTGCACCGGATGTACGGCGAGTCACCGGAGAACATCTTCTACTACCTCACGGTGTACAACGAGCCGATCGTGCAGCCGGCGCAGCCGGACGGGCTCGACGTCGAAGGGCTGCTCAAGGGCCTCTACCGGTACGCGGCGGCACCGCAGGTGAGTCGGGCCGACGGCGGCGAGGCACCGCGGGCGACGATCCTCGCCTCCGGCACCGGGATGCAGTGGGCACTCAAGGCGCAGCAGCTGCTCGCCGAGGACTGGGGGGTGGCCGCCGACGTGTGGTCGGTGACCTCCTGGACGGAGCTGCGTCGGGACGCGGTGGCCTGCGAGGAACACAACCTGATCAACCTGGGCGGTGAGGCGCGGGTGCCGTACGTGCGAACGGCGCTGGCCGACGCGCCGCAGTCGGTGGTCGCGGTCAGCGACTGGATGCGGGCGGTGCCGGACCTGATCGCCCGGTGGATTCCGGGCGACTACACCTCGCTGGGCACCGACGGGTTCGGGCTGTCGGACACCCGGCACGCGTTGCGGCGGCACTTCCATGTCGACGCCGAGTCGGTGGCCGTCGCGACGCTGCGGCAGTTGGCGTTGCGCGGCGAGGTGCCGGCCGAGGTGCCGGCGGGGGCCGCCAAGAAGTACGCGATCGACGACGTCAACGCCGCTCCGGTCGGGGAGACCGGCGGCGACTCCTGATCCGCAGCGGCCGCAGTCGGCAGGCCCCGGCGGTCACCCGCCGGGGCCTGCCGCGTCCGGGGCCACGCCGGCCGCGGACCTCGCCGTAGCTGCGGTCGGCTGCGGCAGCAGACGTTGGTCCGGTCCGGCTGCCGTCAGCAGACGTTGGTCCGGTTGCCGGCGTTGGCGGCGTGCCGGGCGGCGGCCAGGTCGGACAGGCGGCCCAGGGAGGTCTCCAGGTCGGCGCCGACCCGGTGCTTGCCGAGTCGCAGCAGGGTCGCGCTGACCTGGCCGGCCGGCCACCGCACGATGGTCAGCCGTACCGCGGTGCCGTCCCCCTCCGGGGTGAGTTCGACCTGCACCTCGGTGCGGGCCTCGGCCCGCAGGCCAGGGCCGGCGGCCCGCTCCCGCCAGGCGATCAGCTTGGGCGGCTGGAGCTCGATGACCTCGGCGTCGGCGGCCGCGCCGTCCGCCGTGTGCACCCGCATCCGGCGGATGTCGCCGCCGATCACCTCGGCCTGGCGGACACCGGCGAGCCAGTCGGGCAGCAACGCGGCCTGCCCGACCACCTCCCAGACGGTGTCGATCGGGGCCTCCGCCCGCCCGCTGCGTTCGATGAGGATCATCTGCCTGCCTGTCTCTGCCTGCTCGTCCTGACAGGCGCAGCCTAAAGCACATTCTCGGCAAAAGGTGCAGACTTCGCTGTTCACCCCGGGCGCCACCGGACCTGACCGTCGGGCGGGGATCGGCCGCCCGTACGCTGGGGCCGTGACGGTACGCGTACGCTTC
This sequence comes from Micromonospora sp. ABR4_055, assembly GCF_056160425.1. Taxonomy (NCBI): domain Bacteria; kingdom Bacillati; phylum Actinomycetota; class Actinomycetes; order Micromonosporales; family Micromonosporaceae; genus Micromonospora; species Micromonospora sp. ABR4_055. Next base: position 9,198 of record NZ_JBSWXD010000030.1, on the reverse strand, counting down.
GCCCCATCCCCCACCGGCATGTTCCACGTCGGCGGTGCCCGTTCAGCACTGCAGAACTGGATCTACGCCAAGCAGCACGGGGGCGTGTTCGTACTACGGGTGGAGGACACCGACGCGGCCCGCAACCGCCCCGAGTGGATCGAGGGGATCCTCAGCGCGCTGGACTGGACCGGCATCCGTCGTGGTTCGTACGAGGGGCCGTACTTCCAGTCGGCCAACGCCGGCGAGCACCGCGCGGCGGCCGACCGGCTCCACCAGTCCGGGCGTGCCTACTACTGCGACTGCGCCCGCGCCGATGTGCAGGCCCGCACCGGCAGCGAGTACCGCGGGTACGACGGGTTCTGCCGCGACCGGGGTCTCGACGCCGGCGCCGGACGGGCCCTGCGCTTCCGCACTCCGGACACCGGCAGCACCACGGTCGCCGACCTGATCCGCGGCGAGCCGACGTTCGAGAACCAGTTGATCGAGGACTTCGTCATCGCCCGGGGCGACGGCTCGCCGGTTTTCCTGCTGGCCAACGTGGTCGACGACATCTCCCAGGGGATCACCCACGTGATCCGCGCCGAGGAGCACCTGCCGAACACCCCGAAACAGCAGCTGCTCTGGGCAGCGCTCGGGGTCAAGCCACCGGTCTGGGCACACGTACCGGTGGTCGTCAACGAGAAACGTCAGAAACTGTCCAAGCGCCGTGACAAGGTGGCGCTGGAGGCGTACCGCGACGAGGGGTACCTCGCCGACGCGATGCGCAACTATCTGATGCTGCTCGGCTGGGCGCCGAGTAACGACCGGGAGATCGTGCCCTGGTCGGTGATCGAGGAGGAGTTCCGACTGGAGGCGGTGAACCCGTCCCCGGCCTTCTTCGACGAGCGCAAACTACGCGCCTTCAACGGTGAGTACATCCGGGCGCTACCGGTCGAGGACTTCATCGCCGCCTGTCAGCCCTGGCTGACCGGGACGCCGTCGACGCCGGCGCCGACCGGCAGCGGTATCGCGCCGCCGCCGTGGCGGGCGGCCGACTACGACCCGACGACGTTCGCGGCGGTCGCCCCGCTCGCCCAGACCAGGATCGCGGTACTCAGCGAAATCGTCACCAACGTCGATTTCCTCTTCCTCGACGTCCCGGTAATCGACGACGCCGCGTGGGCGAAGGCGATGAAGGCTGGCGCAGCCGACTTGCTGGACGCGACGATCGCCGCGTTCGCGGCGCTGCCGGACTGGTCCGCCGAGCCACTGAAAGCAGCGCTGGAGCAGGTCGGCGCCGAGCGTGGCCTCAAGCTCGGCAAGGCCCAGGCACCGGTACGGGTCGCGGTGACCGGCCGGTCCGTCGGGCTGCCGCTGTTCGAGTCGTTGGAGGTCCTCGGGTCGGAGCGCACGTTGCGTCGGCTGCGCAACGCCCGCGCCCGGCTCGGCTGACGTCGCGACGGTCCGGTCAGGTGGTACGGCGGCGGACGAAGAACGCTCCGGCCGCCACCGCGACCAGCAGGACGACGGCACCGACCAGCCACGGCCACCATGGGGTCGACTCGGTGGAACTGGTGGCCTGCGGCGTCGGTGCCGGGGTCGCCTCCGGTGTCGGTTCGGCGGCGGTGGGGCTGGGTGCCCCGGTCGGTGACGGCTGAGCGGTCGGTGACGGATCAGCGGTCGGCTCGACACCGACCGTCAACGTGAAGGCGAACGCACCCTTTACCCAGTGTCCGTCGGCGGACAACACGTTGTAGTCCACTGTGTATTCTCCGGCGGGTCCGGGACGGAACGGCACGCTCACCGCCTTGCCGTCCACCACGGGCGCCCCGGTGGACGCCGCAGCGCCATCCGGACCGGTCACGCTCAGTTCGGTCTGCTCCTGGCTGAGGTTGGCCAGAAAGGTGAGTCGGACCGTCTCGGGGGCCTGCGCGAGCTCCGCACCGTCGGCCGGATCGCTCCCGGTCAGCACGTTGTGCGCCTGGGCCGGCGATGTCCCGAACAGCACCGCGAGCAGCCCGACGAACACCGCGAGCAACACCCCTGGTACGCGTACCACCCTGTCCCCCACCTGTTGCGATCGCCGGATACGATCGGTCGCCAGACGACGCGCCGGGCCGTCATCGGCCGACCTCCCTGGTTGGTCGGTCACCGGTCGTCGATGGTTCCCGAAAAATCCGTCCAGCGGGTGCAACCGTCCAGAGTCGTGCGGAGTCTCTCACAGTGAGGGTCCGCGACCACGCCCGCCGCTGATTACGTCGGGCCGCCATCGGGTAGTACGCACATCGACTAGGACCTGACCTCCGCGGGGCGAGGGAGTTGACCATGGGACAGCGGGCAGCCAGCCGTCTCCTAGCGGCCGGTGCGCTGCTCCTGGCATTCGGCACGTCCATCCTGGCGGCGAACCGGGTGTACGCGGCACCACCTGCACCAACGACCGTCACCATCGAAGGTGACGACCTGCCGGAGCCGCTCGCCGTGCACGCCGACGCCGACGCCGAGTTGTTCGCGGCGGTGCTCAGCCAGGTCAGTTGGCTCACCGGACCGGGCCAGACCAGTTCCCCGGAGCCGGGTGACCTCGGCCCGAAGTACCTGGTCGTGGTCATGGTGGCGGACGAGCCACATCGCACCTACGAGCTGTATCCGCTGGCCAAGGGAGGCCCGCGCGCGTTTCGACCGGCAGAGCAGCCTGGTGACGGCAAGACCGCAGCCGGCTGGTTCTTCGGCCGGCTGACGATGTCCGAGACGCTGCGAGCGGCCGGCGCACCGCTGCCGGCCCGCCCGGACAGCATCAGCGGTGGCATCGGCGGCGGTGAACGGGTGATTCCGGAGGACGCGCTCAACCCGGGCGAGGACATCGACCAGATGCTCACCGACCTGCGTCAGGTCATGGTGCTCAACGCCGCCGTGGTGGTCGGCATCACCCTGGGGATCGCGGGGATCGCCCTGCTGGTACGCCGCCGGACCAGGTGACCGGCCCGGCCGCACGGGTGACCGGAGCGGTCGGGCGGTGTCAGCACCAGCGGTGCGGCGGGCGTTCCCGACGTACCACCCGGGAACTCGGCCGGACCCCGAGATGGCGATGCGCGCCAGCCCATCCCCGTTGCCCCGCGCAGCAGGTCGACACCGGCTGCGGGTCGGCCGAACCGCCCCGGTCGGTTCCCTGCCCGGTCAACGTCCGGCCGAGTGACAGCTGGTCCCGCTCCCCCGGATGGTCCCGCCCGACGCCATGGTCCCGCCCGACGCCGCCGCTGTGGCCAGCCCCCAGGTACGCCATCACGAACTCCTCACCTCACACGAGCCGTCCCGAGACGACACCTTGCCAGGTACCGGGCCGGCCGCCGCCGGCCCCCCCGCCCGCGGTGACCACAGGCGGGCGGCCAGCGCCACCACCGTCACCGCCACCAGGGCGCCGCCGATCACGTCGACCGGCCAGTGCGCGAGCAGCACCAGCCGGGTCGCCGCGATGAACAGCGCGCCGGCTCCGGCGAGCACCACCACCAGCAACCGCCCGGTACGCCGTACCCCGGGCCAGACCAGCAGGACGACCGCGAACGCCGCAGCGGCGGCGTTGGTGGTGTGCCCGCTGGGGAACCCGTTGGCGGCGATGGTCACGAAGCCGTCCACCGGGCGGGGTCGGTGCAGCAGCCACTGTCCCAGCATCCAGCTGACCGGGGCCGCGACGGTCACCGTCGCGCAGAACCAGGCCCGGGGCCGGTCCCGGCGCACGGCGAACAGGGTGGTCGCGGCGGCACCGGCGGCCAGGAACGGCATCGTCGCCGCCAGGTCGGTGGCGATCCGCAGGACCGCCACCAGCGTCGGCCGGTCGGCGGCGTAGGCCCGCAGCCCGTCGGTCACCGGGGCGTCCAGCCGGGCGACCAACGCGGGATCCACCACCAGACCGATGGTCAGCGCCGCGAGGGCGAGCAGGGCCAGCAGCGGTACGACCAGCGGCGGGCGGGCGATCATCCGCACATGTTGGCACGGTCGGCGCGGTCCTGCCCGCTGACCGTGACACCCTGACGGGGTGGCGACCAAGCGCAACGACGCCGGGCTCACCGCGACCCTGCGTCGTATCGAGCGGTCGGCCGGGGCGCTGGCGACCGCGAGCGTGGCCCGGATGGACGAGACCCTGCCCTGGTTCCGTGAGCTGCCCGCCGACCAGCGTTCCTGGGTGATGCTGATCGCTCAGGCCGGCGTACGGTCCCTGGTGGAGTGGCTGCGCGACGGTGGCGGCGCGAGCGGCAGCCCGCAGGAGGTCTCCGACGAGGTCTTCGCCGCCGCGCCGCGGGCGCTGGCCCGGTCGATCAGCCTGCAGCACACGGTCGCCCTGATCAAGGTCACCATCGACGTGGTCGAGGCGCAGGTGCCGCACCTGGCGGCGACCGGCGAGGAGTCGCTGCTACGCGAGGCGGTGCTGCGGTTCTCCCGGGAGATCGCCTTCGCCGCCGCCCGGGTGTACGCGCGGGCGGCGGAGTCGCGCGGCGCGTGGGATGCCCGGCTGCAGGCGCTGCTGGTCGACGCCCTGCTGCGCGGCGACTCGTCGGACGTGCTGGCCAGCAGGGCCGCCGCGCTGGGCTGGACCGATGCCTCGCCGGTGTCGGTGGTGGTCGGGCGGTCCCCGGGCGGCGAGGTCACCGCGGTCCTGCAGATCGTCTACCGGGCAGCCAGGCGGATCGGGGTGGAGACGATCGGCGGGGTGCACAACGACCGGCTGGTGGTGGTACTGGGCGGCGCGGCCGATCCGGCGGCGGCGACCGGCAAACTGCTGGACGCGTTCGGCGCCGGCCCGGTGGTGGTCGGGCCGATGGTGGCCAGCCTGGACGAGGCGACCGAGTCGGCCCGGGCAGCGCTGGCCGGGTACCGGGCGGCACCGGCCTGGCCGGCGGCGCCCCGCCCGGTCGCGGCGACCGATCTGCTGCCGGAGCGGGCCCTCGCCGGTGATCCCGAGGCCCGCCGTCGGCTGCGCCGCGACGTGTACGGGACCCTGGTCCGTGCCGGCGGGGAGCTGCTGGAGACCCTGGACGCGTTCTTCGCCGCCGGGGCCGTGCTGGAGGCGACCGCGCGGGCACTGTTCGTCCACCCGAACACGGTGCGTTACCGACTGCGGCGCATCGGTGAAGTGACCGGACTGTCGCCGTTCGCCGCCCGCGACGCGTACGCGCTGCAGATGGCCCTGGCGATCGGCCGGTTGGATCCCCCGCCGCTGTTGCGGGCCTCGCCCGACTGAACGCACTTCCAAAGCAACATGTGCGGGCAAAAGACGTGCACATCCGACGATCTTTGTAGGAATCCTCCAACGACGGTAGTGCGGATTGGTATCTCAGCGCACCCAAGTGACCCGTGGGTATCAGGAAGAGTCATAGCCGTGCTCGCTGTTCTCTCCCCCGGCCAGGGGTCCCAGAAGCCCGGCTTCCTCACCCCGTGGCTCGACCTGCCCGGCGCCGAGGCCCGTCTGCGGTGGTGGTCCGCGCTCGCCGGGGTCGACCTGGTGCACCTCGGCACCACCGCCGACGCCGACGAGATCAAGGACACCGCTCGCACCCAGCCGCTGCTGGTCGCCGCGGCCCTGCTCGCCGCCGAGCACCTGCCTGGCGGATCACCGGCCGGGCACCGCCGGGGCGGGCTCTACGACGTCGCCGTCGTCGCCGGTCACAGCGTCGGCGAACTCGCCGCTGCATCGCTGGCCGGGGTGCTGCCCGCCGAGTCGGCCATCACGCTGGCCGCGGTCCGGGGCCGGGAAATGGCCGCCGCGTGCGCGCTGGAACCCTCCGGGATGGCCGCCGTACTCGGCGGCGACCGGGACGAGGTGCTGGCCGCGATCGACCGCCACGGACTACACCCGGCGAACCACAACGGAGCCGGTCAGATCGTGGTGGCCGGAGCCACCGGCCAGCTGGAGAAGTTCGTCGCCGAGCCGCCGGCCCGGGCCCGGGTGGCGACGCTGCAGGTAGCCGGGGCGTTCCACACCCCGTACATGGCCCCGGCCGAGCAGGCGCTCGCGAGCGTCGCCGCCGGGATCATCCCGGCCGACCCCAACCGGATCCTGCTGTCCAACCTGGATGGCGATGCCGTCAACCACGGCCGGGAGCTGCTGCAACGCCTCGTCCGGCAGGTGACCGCACCGGTGCGCTGGGACCTGTGCATGCACACCCTGGCGAATCTCGGTGTCACCGGAGTACTGGAGCTGCCACCGGCCGGCACCCTCGCCGGTCTGGTCAAGCGGGAGTTCAAGGACCGTGGCGTGCCGGAGATCGTCACCGTGAAGACCCCGGACGACCTGCCTGCGGCGCGGGCGTTGATCGCCCGACACGGGATGGCCCCCAGTTCCGAGCCCACCAGGCAGTTCCGGGTCGTCGTGTCGGCCAGCGCCGGCACCTTCGAACCGGCTGCCGGACTCGCCGAGGGCGATCCGCTCACCGGCGGTCAGATCATCGGACACGTCACCACCCGGCAGGGTCCGGTCGAGGTCGCCGCGCACGACGCCGGCGTGCTCACCGAATGGCTCGCCCACCACGACGACCCGGTCGCACCGGGCCAGCCGCTGGCCCGGATCAGCGGTTCCGCACTGTGAGCGCGCACCCCCGACAGCGCGCCGGGAAAGGCAGCAACATGACCGGATCACAGATCGTGGCACTCGGGCACTACCAGCCCTCCCGGGTGGTCACCAACGACGAACTCGCCCAACTGGTGAATACCAACGACGCCTGGATCCGGGACCGTGTCGGTGTCGTCACCCGCCGAATCGCCGACTCGGAGACCGTCGCCGACATGGCCTCGGCGGCGGCCGAGAAGGCGCTGGCCAACGCCGGCCTGACCGCGGCCGACATCGACCTGGTGGTGGTGGCGACCTGCACCGCCATCGACCGCAGCCCGAACGTCGCCTGCCGGGTCGCGGCCCGGCTCGGCATCGCCGCCCCGGGTGCGTACGACATCAACACCGCCTGTTCGGGCTTCAGCTACGCGCTCGGCACCGTCGACCACGCCGTACGGGCCGGTGCCGCACGCAACGCCCTGGTCATCGGCGCGGAGAAGCTCTCCGATTTCACCAACTGGACCGACCGCTCCACCTGCATCATCTTCGGTGACGGCGCCGGCGCCGCGGTGGTCACCGCCACCGGCGGCAACGAGCCGGCCGGCATCGGACCGGTGGTCTGGGGCTCGGTCCCGGACAAGAGCGACGCGGTACGCATCGAGGGCTGGCGGCCGTACATCGAGCAGGAGGGTCAGTCGGTGTTCCGGTGGGCGACCACCGCGCTTGCCCCGTTGGCCCTGCAGGCCTGCGAGCGCGCCGGGGTCGACCCGACGGAGATCGCCGCCTTCGTTCCCCACCAGGCGAACGCCCGGATCATCGACGGCATCGCCAAGCGGCTCGGGATGCCCGACGCGATCGTCGCAAAGGACATCGTCGAGTCCGGCAACACCTCGGCGGCCAGCGTGCCGTTGGCGCTGTCGAAGCTGGTCGAGCGGCGGGAGATCCCGTCCGGCGCCCCGGTGCTGCTGTTCGGCTTCGGCGGTGGACTCACCTACGCCGGGCAGGTCGTCCGCTGCCCGTAAGCTCCTACCGCCCGCTCCGAGGTGGAGCGGGGCCGCCCGCCGACCCGGCAGGCATCATTGGTTCAACCGAGAGGAAAGTAGAAACCCATGACCCGTGACGAGATCACCGCTGGCCTCGCCGAGATCCTCGAAGAGGTCGCCGGGGTCAACCCGGACGACGTGGCCGGCGACAAGTCGTTCACCGATGACCTGGACGTCGACTCGCTCTCCATGGTCGAGGTCGTGGTGGCCGCCGAGGAGAAGTTCGGCGTGAAGATCCCGGACAACGAGGTGCAGAACCTCAAGACCGTCGGCGACGCGGTCGCCTACATCGAGACGCAGGCGTGACGATGGTCGACGTCGTCGTCACCGGGCTCGGCGCGACGACCCCGCTCGGCGGGGACGTCGCGGCGACCTGGGATGCCATGCTCAACGGCAAGTCCGGAGTCGACAAGCTCACCCACGACTGGGCCGCGCAGCTGCCGGTCCGGATCGCCGCCGAGTTGGCGTCCGAACCCGCCGAACGGTTGGACCGGGTCAAGCTGCGCCGGCTGGACCGATCCGAGGCGATCGCGCTGATCGCCGCAGGTGAGGCGTGGACGGACGCTGGGCTGGGCGACGCCGGCGTCGACCGGGAACGGCTCGGCGTCAGCATCGGTTCCGGCATCGGCGGCGCACTCACCCTGCTCGCCCAGGACGACATCCTGGAAGCCTCCGGGCCGCGCCGGGTATCGCCGCACACCGTACCGATGCTGATGCCCAACGGCCCGGCCGCCTGGGTCGGGTTGGAGTTCGGCGCGCAGGCCGGCGTCCACTCGGTCGCCAGCGCCTGCGCGACCGGCGCGGAGGCGATCGCGCTCGGCCTGGACATGATCCGGGCCGGCCGGGCCGACGTGGTGATGGCCGGTGGCACCGAGGCCGTGGTACACGGCCTGCCGATCGCCGGTTTCGCCGCGATGCGGGCCATGTCCACCCGCAACGACGACCCGGAACGGGCGTCGCGACCGTGGGACAAGGGCCGCGACGGGTTCGTCCTCGGTGAGGGTGCCGGCGTCGTGGTGCTGGAACGGGCCGAGCACGCGGCGGCCCGCGGCGCCCGGGTGTACGCCCGGCTCGCCGGCGCCGGGCTCACCTCCGACGGCTACGACATGGTGCAGCCGCATCCCGAAGGGCTCGGCGCGGCCCGGGCGATCCGGCTGGCCCTCGCCGACTCCGGGGTGTCCGGCGGCGACATCGTGCACGTCAACGCGCACGCCACCTCGACCCCGGCCGGCGACCTCGCCGAGCTGGTGGCGCTGCGCGAGGCGATCGGCGACCACCCGGTGCTGACCGCGACCAAGTCGATGTCCGGCCATCTGCTGGGCGCGGCCGGCGCGCTGGAGTCGATCGCCACCATCCTGGCGATCCGCGACAGCGTCGTCCCGCCGACGATCAACCTGGACGACCCGGACGACCAGCTCGACCTCGACGTGGCAGCGCAGAAGGCCCGACCGATGGACGTACCCGCCGCGTTGAACAACTCGTTCGGCTTCGGCGGACACAACGTCGCGCTCGTCTTCACCCGGGTCTGAGAGCCGACCGGGTCACGACGACAACAGACAGGGCTCCGGCCCTGGGGGAGGGGGGGGGGGGGGGGGGGGGGAGGGGGGGGGGGGGGGGGGGGGGGGGGGGGGGGGGGGGGGGGGGGGGGGGGGGGGTGGG
>NZ_JBSWXD010000029.1:0-47738 GCF_056160425.1 Micromonospora sp. ABR4_055 | reverse complement strand
TGGGTGGGGGGGTTGGCTGTCCTCCTCCCCCCCTCCGCGTCCGGCAAGCAGGTGGCTCATGCCGGTGTCCCGGTCGCCGTCGAGGCGGCCGGCACGGCGGTGGACGGCCACTGTGCGTCGTACAACCGGCGGAACCGGCCCGACACCAGCCACTGCAGGACGCCGACCGCGATGCCGGTGGAGATGGCCACGTTGGTCGCGAACGCGACGGCGGTGAAAACCGTCAGGAAGCCCGCGCCGCGCCGGCGCAGCACGTAGCGGTACATCGCGGCGTCACCGGCGAGCATCCCCGCGAGCAGCGCCCCGGTGGCCAGTAACGCCCACGGGCTCAGCACGACCAGTGGCAGACTGGCCAGCACACCGAGCGCGGCGAGCGCGGCGAGCGAACGTGAGGCGCTCTCGAAGCCCTTGGCGAAGCGCCGACGCCGGGCGAACAGCGGCACCCGCAGCCGCGCCCGGCGGAACAGCTTGCGCATCAGCGGCAGCAGCTTGTCGTCGTCGTCGTGCCAGCCCCGGACCGCGTCGGTGACCCGGATCTGGTAGCGGGTGGACATCCGCTGCCCGTAGTCGACCTCCTCGGTCTGGCGCAGCCGGGGATTGAACGGGCCGACTTCGTCGAACACCCGCCGGGGGATCGCGGTCAGCGACGAGAACAGGAAACTGACCTCGCCGAGCGATGCCATCCGCCAGCAGTACGCCTGCAGCACCCGGCACTGCTCCACCACGCTGTCGCGGATCAGCGGCTCATCTTCGTAGATGCCGCAGACCGCACCGTACTCGGGATGCGCGCGCAGTTCGGCGACCGCCGTCTCGATAGCGTCCGGCCGCAGCGCCACGTCCGAATCGACGAAGAACAGGATCTCGCCACGGGCCGCGGCGGCCCCCATGTTGCGGGCCACCGCGACGCCGCTGTTGCGGGCGGTCCGCAACACCGTGACGGCCCGCTGCCGGGCGATCGCCAGTGAGTCGTCGGTGCTGTGGTCGTCGACAACGATGACCTCGATCGGACGGTACGTCTGGTCCAGCGCCGCGTCGACGCACCGGCCAATGGAGTTGCCGTAGTTGTAGTTCGGGATGATGACGGACACGAGCGGGTCGGCCATTGCTGCTCCTTGTCGGGTTGGGGCGGTAGTCGGCTGAGGGTGGGCCCGGCCGTCGGTCAGCGCAGCCGGGCGGTGAGATCGAGCGGCACGGCGTAGTGCGCGGCGAGCAGCGTGCCGGCCAGCAGCACGCCCCACAGCAGGGCGTTGACGACCATGACCCGGTCGCGCAGCAGAATCCGGGTCGGTTCCCCGCCGTCCCCGTCGACCACCAGGACCTGCAGGTACCGGGCGACAGCGAAGAACGCGAACGGCACCGAGCCGAGCAGGGCCAGACCGGTGTACGGGTCGGCCACCGTCTCCTGCAGGGAGAACAGGAAGGCGACCACGGTCAGCACCGCGCAGAAGACGATGAGGTGATCGAGGTACTGGACCGAGTACCCGCGCAGCGACGGCCGGTGGTCACTGCCGGAGACGGTCACCTCGTGCCGCCGCTTGCCGAGGATGAACAGCAGGCACAGGGCGAAGACCGCGACCAGCAACCACCGGCCGACCGGTGCGCCGACGGCCAGCTGACCCTGGACGACCCGCAGCACGAAGCCGACCGCGACCACGCACACGTCGACCAGTGGCAGGTGCTTCAGGCCGCAGCTGTAGGCCAGGTTGAGTACCAGGTAGCCGGCGATCGGCCACCAGGCGATGGTCGGCCCGAGCAGCACCGCGGCGGCCAGCAGCAGCGCCAGGGCAAGACCGACGGCGTACGCCACCGGGACACTGATCCGACCGGCGGCGATCGGCCGGTGGCGTTTGGTGGGATGGGCCCGGTCCCGGTGCCGGTCGTAGACGTCGTTGCCGACGTACACCAGGGACGAGGCGAGGGTGAACAGTACGACCGCCCAGCCGGTCCGGGCCAGCGGTCCCGGCCCCAACGCCGGTGCGTCGATCAGGGCGAGCGGAACTACCAGCAAATTCTTCGCCCACTGGTGCGGACGGATCAGACTGATCAGGTCGGTCAGCAGGCCGGGCCGGCGGGCGCCGGCCGGCGGTGGGGTCGGGTTGGGCCCGGCGGTGGGACCGGTGCCGATGGGCTGGTCGATGGCGATGGTCACGACGAGCTCCGGTGGGTGTGGGAGGCGTGGGGTGAGCTACCGGACGGTTCAGAAGACGGCCTTGGCCAGGCTCAGGACGCCCTGTTTCCACGGATCCCGGCTGGTCCGACCGGCCGACGGGCCGCCAGCGGGTGCGGCGGCGCGGTTGGTTCGCCACCAGTGGTACGTACGCAGGATCGCGTCGCGGTTGGAGTACTGCGGCCGCCAGCCGAGGACCTCGCCGGCCTTGTCGATGCTGACGTACGAGTCGTTGCACAGCTTGTGGACGAGCCGCCCGTACACCGGCGACAGCCGCAGCCGTTCGAGCAGTCGCAGAACGGCGACGGCGGGGCGCGCCGGGATCGACACCACCCGCCCGCCGTGCCCGGCCGCGTCGAGCACCGCCTGGAAGTCGTCCCGCAGCGTGCCGAACTCGGCCGCGCCCAGGTTGAACGTGTCGTTGGCGTGGTCGGCGGGAGCGTGCAGGACGACCCGGACCGCGTCGACCAGGTCCTCCACGGCGAACATCTGGATCCGCACGTCGCCCCGGCCGAGCACCGGAAAGCTCCGGCCCTCCTCGGCCCATTCGAACAGCATCGCGAACAGGCCCATCCGGCCAGGACCGAGGAAGGTCTTCGGTCGCAGCATCGGCACGCACATCCCGCTGGCCCGCGAGCGCTCACCGACCTCCTCGGCGGCGGCCTTCGCCCGGCTGTACGGGTCGACCGGGCAGCGCGGGTGGTCCTCGGTGGTCGGTACCTGCCTGGGCAGCCCGTACACGGCGGTGGTCGAGATGTGCACGACCCGGTCGGCGCCGACCGCCCGGGCGGCGTCGAGCACGTTGCGGGTGCCGTCCACGATGATCGACCGGATCTCGGGTTCCGGGTAGCTGGGCAGCGCTGCGGCGGTGTGCACCACCACGTCCGTACCGCGCAGCGCCGCGCGGACCCGGGCTGCGTCCCGCACGTCGGCGGTCAGGTAGTCGACGCCGGGCACCGGTTCGGCCGGTGGCCGCAGGTCGACGCTGCGTACCTGCCATCCGTCGCCGGCCAGGGACCGCACCAGGTTGCCACCGAGCATGCCGCTGCCGCCGGTCACGGTCACCGTCCCGGCCGCGGCCCCGCTCACCACAGCGACGACACCTTCTCGGCCACGAAGCGGGCCAGCAGCCGGGTCATGCCGAGTGAGAGAGTCCGGTCCAGGCAGTCGAGGAAGTGCTCGACCTCGGCGGTTTCGACGACCAGTGGTGGCCCCACCACCAGCGGGTTTCTGCCGTTGAGTGTGTAGTAGCTGTAGATGTCGTGGTCGCGGTAGAGGGCGTTGATCACCGCGCAGGTGACGAGCTTGGTGCCGAACTGCGGATCCTTGGCGAGCCCGCCCGGTGCGACCCTGGCCGCCAGGTCCAGCGAGCGGGCGCTGTTCAGGAAGACGCCCCAGAGCGCACCGGCACCCCGTACCTCGGTCACCACGTCGGGATGTTCCTTGGCGATCCTGGCGAGTCCTGGCGCGAGCACCCGCTCGATGGCCCGTGCCCGGGCCGGGAAGTCCTCGTCGACCACCACGTTGATCGCCTCGATCGCGGTCGCGGTCTCCTCGCCGAAGCCGTAGTAGGTGGTGCTGGTGCTCTGCAACAGCGCGTCGTTGAGGCTGCCGTACGCCTTGGTGAAGATCCGCCGCCGGGCCACGTACGCCGAGATCGACGACTTTCCCCCGCCGAAGGACTTCGAGGTGGTCACCACGTCGGGGATGAGCCCGGGGTAGCGCATGAAGTGGAACATGGTCCCGGTCTTGCCCCATCCGGTGTAGATCTCGTCGAAGATCAACACGATGTCCTCGCGGGTGCACAGCTCACGCAGGCCACGCAGGAACTCCTCCGAGCACCACCGCATCGTCGAGGCGCTGAACGGCTCGATGAGGATGGCGTACACGTCGCTGCGGCCCTTACGGTCGCGGCTGGCCTCCACCGCCGCCCGTACGGCGGCCAGGTCGTCGTAGTCGAACGACACCACCCCGGGGATGCCGGGGAAGGCAAAGTGGTTCTGGGTGCTGCCGGTGAGGCTGCCGGAGCCGAGCAGCTTGCCGTGGAAGCTGATGTCGCTGCGCAGGATCGTGTTGCGCCGCCCGCCGTGGTACTTGTACGCCAGCTTCACCGCGCCCTCGACGGCCTCCGCGCCGGAGTTCGGCAGGAACGACATGTCGAGGTCGCCGGGCAGGACGGCGGCCAGGTTGTGTGACAGCGCGGCGAGGTACGGCGAGAAGTAGGTCTTGTGCACCTCCATCCGCTGCCGCTCGGCGAACCGGCGTCGGGCAGCCACGATGCGCGGATGGTTGTGGCCGTGGTTGAGCACGCCGACGCCGCCGGTGAAGTCGAGAATCCGCCGGCCGTCGCGGGTGTGGATGTAGGCGCCTTCGGCCCGGTCGGCGAGTTCCCGGCCGAACCCGAACGAGGTCATCAGGCTGACCTGGCCCTTGTTCACGTGCCGGCGGTAGAGGTCGTGCACCTGCTCGACGCTGAGCTGTTCGGCGTCGTCGATGGACAACAGTGGTGGCATCTCGCTGGGTCCTTTCTTTCTCTGATCGCGGCGAGCAGGTGCCCGCCGATGGTGGGCGGTGGCGTGCGGTAGCGGGTCAGAACGAAGCCGGGGCCGGGGACCGTTCCGCCGAGGTGTCCGTCGACGTGGCGGCCGCCCGCGCGGCACGCCGGTCGCGCAGCGCGGTCACGAGCAGGGCGGCCCCGGCGGTGAGGACCTCGGCGAGCGTGCAGAGCACCCGGCTGGCGATGGCGGTCGTGACCGCCGCCGGCAGCGGCAGCACGACGGTGAGGGCGGCGATCAGCAGGACGTCGCGCACCCCGACGCCGTCCGGGACGAACAGGGCCAGGGTGCCGGCCACGCTGGCGATCGCGAAGGCGCCCAGGGCCACTGGCAGCGCCTCGACCGGTGCGGCGCCCAGCAGGGTGGCGACCAGCCAGACGTGCACCCCGAACAGCACCCACGAGGCCGTCTGCCAGCCGATCGACCGCCGCAGGTGCTCCGGCCGGGCCAGCCGGGCCGGCTGCGGGCGACGGGCCAGCCTGGCCGCCACGGCCACCACCCGGTCGACCAGCGCCGGCCGGACGAGCAGCAGCCCGAGCAGCGCGCCGAGGGCCGGGAAGAGCCAGAGTGCGTGGGCGCCGAGCAGGGCCGGCGCGACCAGCAGGCCGACGGCCCCACCGCTGAGCAGCACCACCACCACGTTCACCAGGTAGATTCCGGCCATTCTGGAATGGCTCACCCCGGCCCGCTCGCCGAGCTTGAGCAGGGCGAGCAGTCCCCAGACCCGGCCGGGCAGGAACTTGCCGAGGAAGCCGACGAAGAACATCCGGACACCGGCGGTGACCGGCACCGGCGCGCCGGTCGCCGAGATCGTCAGCAGCCAGGCGCGGGCGGCGCAGAGCAGGCCGCCCGAGGTGACCGCGAGCGCCGCGGCCAGCGCCGGTACCGTCCGCGGGCGAGTCAGCTGGCCGAGCGTCGACCAGTCCTGGTCACGTAGTGCGAGCGCGACGGCGACGCAGACGGCGACCACGAACGCCCCGACGACCAGCCGCCCGACGAGTCGGCGACCACGCCGGGCAGTGCCGGTTGCCGGCTCTCGGCCGGCGGGTGTCGGCGCGTCTGTGGCCATGACGGCCTGCTCCTCTCCTCGTGTCGGACGGTTCGTCGGCGGGCCGCCCGCGCAGGGCAGATCGTGGCCCGACCAGGCTCACCACCACGACAATCGTCAATGGGTCGACGGTAGGGGCCGGCCCCTGGGCCGGCCAAGGTGGCAGAGCCCCACTCGCCGACAAACTCCATGAAGGTGGCGACACCGGCTACGACGAAGGACGCGCGACGCCTCGACCAACGACGCGTACGGATGCAGCCGGGACGCACGTGCACCGCCGGTCGGACGACGCGCGGGCGGGCGGGCGGAACGCAGGCCGTCGGACGAGGTTTCGCCATCCACCCCGGAAGCACGACAAACAGGCCGACCAAGTCCGACCGGTTAGGATTACAGTTGATTTATATCGGTAAATTACTAAAGCAACACTTATGGCCTGCATAAATCGTGACCACAGGCTACATACAAGCGGCCCTGGCAGGGATAATCCAATCCCGACACTCAGACCCCGCAAGGGGTGGATGTTCCAGTCGGGAGCGCTATCATAAGTCTCCGTGACAGGAGTCGACGGGGAGGCCTCTTGACAACTGGGCGTGACGCGGACGCGGCCCGAAGCCCGGACACCACGGGGATCCTCGACGAGATCCTCAGTGCGTTCACCAGGGCCCTGCGGCGGCAGGGCAGCCAGTTGATCAGCCGGCCCGAGGTCGTCGACCAGCTCGCCGGCCAGGTCGCGTCGGTCCTCGACGACGTGGCGGCTCAGCTCGAACTGCCGGACGCACCCCGGGTAGCGCTGACCGGTGAGGCTCGACTGTCCAGTGTTGAAATCGGCGCGCAGCGGGCCGAGCACGGCATCCATCCGGTGGAGTCGCTACGCGCCGCCATCACGTTGTTCGAGGTCGGCCTGCCGATCATCAATCGGGAGTTCGCGCCCTCCGACAACATCAGCGCGACCCGGATCAGCAAACTGTTCCATAAGGCGATCATGGCGCGGGTCGCCGTCGGATCCCTGTCCTACGTGACGTTCCTGATGACAAAGCTGCAGGAGTCCCGGCAGGAGGAACGGCGACGGATAGCTCGCGAGTTGCACGACCGGGTGCTGCACGGCATGAGCCTGACGCTGCACCGACTGGACCTTAACCGGCACTACGCCGAACACGACCAGGCGCGTGCGCGGGCCCATCTCGACAGCGCGGTCGAGTACCTCGGCGAGGCGGTGCGCACCGTACAGCAGCTCTCCGCTGAGCTGCGCCGTTGCGTCGGCGAGGAGGGCCTGGCGAGCGCGCTGCGCGACTACCTGAAGGTGACGACACCACCATCGGTACGGGCCTCGCTGCGCATCGCCGGCGATGTCAAGGCCCTGCCGCCGGACACCGCCGAGGAGCTCTACCTGATCCTGCGCGAGGCGGTCCGCAACGCGCTACGCCACGCCGCACCGCGCCGGCTGGACGTCACCGTCGACATAGCTGCCACCGAGGTGCGCGCCGTGGTCTCCGACGACGGACAGGGCTTCGACCCGGGTGGACCGGACCGGGCCGGCGGCGGACTACCGTCGATGCGGGAGCGGGCACTGCTGCTACGGGGCCGACTCGCCATCGTCAGCGAGCCAGGCAAGGGCACCCGCATCGAGGTACGGGTCCCGCTGATGGAGAGCGGGCTTTGACCGCCCCGGACCGGCCGCAGATCCGGGTCTGTCTCGCCGACGACCACACGCTGATGCGCGACGGCATCCGCGAGATGCTCTGCACCGATGCCGGATTCACGGTCGTCGGCGAGGCGTCGACCGGGCCGGAGGCGGTGGCCGTGTGCGTCCGGTTACGACCCGACGTCCTGCTGCTGGACGTGGAGATGCCCGGCCTCGGCGCCGCCGCCGTCGTCCGCCAGGTCGGCCGGGCCGCCCCACAGACCCGGGTCGTCGTGGTGACCATGCACGACGACCCGGACCTCGTGTCCGAACTGCTGGCGGCCGGCGCGGTCGCGTACCTGCTCAAGACGATCCTGCGGGACGAACTCGTCGCCGCCGTCCGGTCGGTGGTGCGCCGGCCCATGCAGAACGTCCTGCTGGCGGTGTCCCGCGCGACCGTGGAACGGCTCGACCGGCAGCGACCGCGCACCACGACGCCGTTGACCGAACGCGAGTTGGAGGTGCTGCGGTTGACCGCCGAGGCGCTGAGCAACGCCCAGATCGCCGGTCGGCTGTGCATCACAGAGGCCACCGTCAAACGGCATCTGACGAACATCTACGCGAAGCTGCGCGCGGTGTCGCGAGTCGACGCGGTCCGCAAGGCCACCGCCGCGCGGCTGATCAAGCCGGTGCCGCAGGCACCGGTCAGCTGACCGGGCTCGCCCGCATCGCCGCACTTCGGCGCTCGGCGTCGCCGCTGGCCACCGCCGGGCCTGGCAAGAACATTCGGCCTAGGGTCCGCGATGGTGCCGAGCATTCGGCAGCCGTAGGTTGATCACCGGACCCGAGAACAGGAGGTGATGTCGGTGGTCGAGGAATCCCAGTGGATGGACAGTCCGCGAACGGGGCCGCATCGCACCTTCGCGCACGGCTGGGTCGAGTTGCTGACCGGCCGGGACGGTCGACTTGACCTGGTCGAGGGCCGGCAGCTGCTCGACCCGGTGACCGGTCGGGCCGGCCGGGACCGCTCGGGCCGGCATCGGTGGGAGGTGAGCGCCCTGGCCGCCGGTCGTCTGCACGGCAGGGACGTCGTGGTGTCCGGCGACCGCCTGGGTACGGTCTGGGTCCGCGACGGGGTGTCCGGCGCCCCGGTCGGTGAGGTGTTGCGCACCGACGGGAAGGTGACGGCCCTGGCGATCGGCGACCACCAGGGGCGGGCGGCCGTGTTCGTGGCCGGTAACGACAGCCCGTGGGGCCCGGATGCCGCGATGATGCTCACCGTATGGGATCCGGACACCGGTGAACGCATGCACGTGTACGGCGACGCGAAGGACGCCACGGTCCGTGCCCGGTTGGTCGACGGGCCGCCCGCGCAGACCTCCATCCATGCCCTGGTCACGTTCGCCGGGCGCATCGTCACGGTGGAGGCTGCCGGGTCCGGGTTGTGCGTGTACGAGCCGGAGACCGGCTCGCCGGTCGGGCCGGTGTTCGGCGATGACCAGCCGTTCCGGATAGCGGCGACGACGGTCGACGACCAGCTCCTGGTGGCGACGTTGAAGGAAGGACGTGTACGGGTGTGGTCCGCCCGTACCGGGGAGCCGGTCGGACCGCCCCTGGAGCCGCCGACCGACGACCCCTTCTGGGAGGTGTGGTTGGGGCCGGTGGCGGGTCGGCTGACCGTGTTCGCCCAGACCGACTCAGGGAGCGTGCGGGCTTTCGCCCCGGACACTGGCGAACCGGCGCCGGTTGCGGTGGTCGACGGGCTCCACGTGGCGTCGATGCTCGTGACGGAGCTCGACGGACGCACCACGGTCGTGTCAAAGGACTACAACAACTCGTACTCCTCGCCAGTGCTGGTGTGGACCGTCCCGTCCGCCGGCGCACCGGAACTGGTCGGCCGGTTCGGGTCGAACGCCAGCCATGTTGTCCTCGCCGCCGCCGCGGGCAGGCCGACCGTGGTCACCGGTGCCGTCGACGGTGGCGTGCGCCAGTTCGACCTCACGACGGGAGTGCAGTCCCCCAGCCTCTACCACGGCTGCGACGCCAGCGGGCCGATGGTCGTGACCGAGGTCGACTCGCGGCCGTTGCTGGTCGGCGGTGGCTCCGACGGGCTGCACCACAGATCTGGAACGCGGTCTCCGGCAGGGCGATCCGCTGACCGAGCCATGGTCGCCCGAGCGTCGGATCCAACAGCTGCACGCCCGGATCACCGCACCTGAACAGCGCAAACACCTCGGCCGGCGGGGAGCATGAGATCGGTGGTACGTCCTCCGAGGCTTCATGCTGCTGGATCAGGTCCAGGCTTGTTCGAGTGCCAGAGCCAGTCGCCTGGTCCATTGCTCGGCGGTGCCGGTGATCGCGGGGTACTCATCGGTGAAGTTGGTCCAGTCGACTTGCCAGGACAGCACCGTCTCGGCCGTGAAGGTGTCCGCTTCGACGCCAAGCTCCGGCCTCATGAGCTGACGGACCAGGTCCTGGTCGACGGTGGTGTGTTCGGCGAGCAGGACCGCGTCGTACAGGTCCTTGCCCTGGGGCCACATGTCGGTAGCCAACCAGAGCAGCTTCCACGCCAGCGACAGGGAGGCGGACGCCGCCAGGATCGGCTTGCCCACCCCGGGAAGCGCCACCGCTTCCGGCGGGCAGGGCAGTTGCTCACCGAAGACGACGTCGATCTGCACCTCGCCATCTGGTAACCCCGGCGCGACGAACGGAACGACGAGGCGGCGGCCGTCGGCGCGTTCGTAGGTCCAGATCCCCGACTCGGCGATCCGCTCTGGTCGCAGCCCCGGACCCGGGTCCGCTCGCAGAGCGCTGCGGATGTCGTCGAGCAGGACGCGGGCATCGGCACTGTCGCTGGTGACGGTGTGCGGGGTGACGACGAAGTCGAGATCGCGAGGCTCACGGGCATCATCACCGAACCAGGCGGCCATGGTGACGCTACCCCGCAGAACAAGACAGCCACCCGCTGACGTTGTCGCGATAGCCGCCAAGACGTGGTTCATCGCAGCACGCCGGGCAGCAGCCCACCGCTGACCGACACTTTCCACCGCGAAGTCTGGTTCAGCGGTGCGGTAGGCATTCGGGTACTGCTTGAGTGCTGGGTCGAACACCGCTCCCTGGCGGACGGTCGAACTGGCCGGTACGGGCAGGTACGTCGGTGGGAAACCCGGGGAACCCGCCGGAGCAGATCGCATCTCGGCCTCACGCGCCTGGACCCAACCGCTCGCAGTCCGCTTCGGCAGGTCCAGCCAGCCCTGGTCGTGGTGGATGTCGCTGTCGAACACCACGTACTCCTGCTCCACCCTGACCGCCTCGTGTCCGGCAGCGTTCAACGCCTGGAGCAGCTCATCCAACCGCTGCTTGGCCGTGACGAGCCCGATACCATGGCACCGCTGGTTGACGAACCGTTCCTGGGCACCGTCCGCCGTTTCCCGACGGGCGTTACGTGACAGCCGCGCCCCGTACGGCACGACCAGGTCGGTGACTGCCAGCAGATCCGCCACCGTCGTCCTGGTCAGCAGCAGTTTGACGTGATGCTCAAAGTACCGGCCCGGCGGCTCGGCCACCGCCTGTTCATCCGACTGCGGTACGCCGACGCACCACGGCGCCGCCTCGATCTTCGAACGGCACGGGTACATGCCCGCCTCACGCAGATCGCGCTGCCAACGCTGCACCGACGCACGCTGTTCGACCAGGGTCCCTTGCCCGGTCAGGGTGATCATCGGTTGAGACGTGAACCTGCCACGATCGAGTACGATGTGGACGAACTTCAGGCCGTGCTGCGCAGCGAACGCGGACAACTTCTCGGCCTGAGGGGCGTGAACCGTAATGTGGATCTCGAAGTCCCCCGCCACATCCAGCACCGGCGCAGTCTATGGCACGCCCACCAGACGGCCCCACGCGATTCCGAGACCAGCACCGGCGGCGTCAAGCCGTCGAGTCGCGCCGTCGCCAGCGGCTGCAGACAGCCGCGCCCGACCCGAGGCCCAGGGTGGCCGCATCCCTCAGCGGCGAACAGACATCCCGGAAGCTGTAGCCAGGGGCACCCCCATCGATTCACCAGGAATTTTGGAGGGGTCATGGCTTGGAAGGAAGCGCACGGGAACCGCCACCGGGTCCGGTACCGACACGCGGGCCGGTTGGTCACTGACGGCACCTACGACACAGCCGAAGCAGCACAAGCCCGCGTCAGCCGGCTCGATCGCCTCAACCGAGCCGTCGCATCGAACGCGTCTGGCGACCCGCCTGTGATGGCCACCCCCACCGCCGAGAACCGATCATCACCGGCTTCCGCTTCCACGACCTGCGGCACTCCACCGCACCTGGATGGACGAGGACGGCATCGCCGAAGCCCTGAAAAGCCAACGCCTCGGCCACCAGCTACCCGGCATCGGGGCGTCTACGCCCACGTCACCGAACCCATGCACCGACCACTGCTGGCGGCCCTGCAGAACCGGTGGCTGGACACTCCCCACCTCGGCACCGCGCCCGCCAAGTGAGTCATCCAGGCCCCGAGCCCTGACTCAGGCCGCGTCCAGTCCGGGACCCGAGGTCAGCCGTGCTCAAGACCAGTAGCCTGCTGTGGGCGGCGCGGGACCATGTCGATCTCCCGCAGGAGTCGACCGCGCCGCCCACCACCCGAGGACAACAACCGGTCAACGGAAGCTGTCACTCCCGGAGAGCGGTCCCGCTTCCCCTGTGGACCGGCCCCAGGTAAGGGTCACCACAGCAGCAGGCCCGTTACCGGATGACCGGTAACGGGCCTTGTGACGTGCTTGTACAGCTGGTGGGCGATACTGGGTTTGAACCAGTGACCTCTTCCGTGTCAAGTAACGATCATGGTCCCGTGACCACTCCCTAAACCACCCCTGACCTGGGCCGCGACGTCCGCCGCTATCCGCCAACGTCCGGGGTAGACCATCACGATTGACGCTCAGTTAGACACTCGGCTGGAGCACCGGACGCGCCCGACCACCCCACCGCAGACGCCGTTCGCTCCGCCGCCGGAGGGCGGTAGGTGCCCCGTCGGCACCAGCCCCGTGACCTGGGCGTCCGTGCATGGCGAACCGCCGGAGCGCCGAACTTCGGCACCACTTCGGCACAGACGTGCGACTGAGGAGCCGGACTCCTCCCCGTCGGAGGCGGGAACCCAACCGTTGACCCGGCGGGATACGTCATGCCAGTCTGCGCGCCCACGTCCGGCTGATGTCACCCCTGTACGTGACCTGCTGATATAGCTTCCGGTCGGTCCCGCCCGACCGCTACTGAACCTCGACGAATGAGACCAAGACTGAGACCAGGCCCGTCCCGGGGGGCGCAAACCTTGGCATCCGATCGCCGGGTTGCCCGCCCCGCTGCTGCAGCCGCACTGCCGGTGAATGCCAACCCAAGCCGATCAGGGGAAGGCGGCCAAGCTTCTAGCGTGTCACTCTTTAGGCATGGCCATGCGCAGATACGAAACTGAATCACGCATATCAATAGTTGTCTCCCCAAAGTTGCATGGGCGCCAAAAGGATATGCGGGACATTGATAGCGCGGTAGTCGAGGATTGCCACTTGTACGTAGTTTCTCGTCGACCCCGCCTCAGTGTCCATCCGACCTCAGTTCGGGCGACGAGTGGCGGGATTCGATTCGAAATTCGGGCTCAGGTGAGTGACACCTTTGTGAGCTATCCGATGGAGATGGCAAGCAAGTCATTTCGGGGTGAACTTTCTTGGGAGGCTGAGTGGCCGTACGAAGACTTCCGTTTGATGCACGAGGGAAAAGTTGTTCTTGAGGGCGCTGTCGGCATTCTTCCTCACGCAATGCAGGTGGAAGAGGAAAAGCTATTGGAACAGGAAGTGCTGTATATCGGCCAGGCGTTCGGCAAAGATGGCGAGAGAAGTGCGTACGATCGCCTCAAGAGTCATTCAACGCTGCAAGCCATATATGCCGAGAATAGGCCCGACTTTGAGATCTGGCTCACTCATTGTGAGATCAGCGACGTGGCACTGATTCAAGACATGGATACAGGGGATGCGCAAGTTTCGGGCGATGATGACATGGCCCATATGCTGGAGGTCTACCGCCGCGTGAATTCGCCGCAATTCTACAAGAGAGAAGCTTTGGCGATGGCGGAGGCTGGCCTGATTCGCTTCTTTAGACCGCAGTACAATGAGAAGTTCAAGAACAACTTTCCTGATCCAAAACATGTGCATATTTCCACCGCATACGAGCTTGATCTAGCCGACTTAATGGTGGAGCTTGTTGGAGAGGCAATAAACGTAAGGTTCTGGACTAAGCAACAGCCAGGACGGTCGACGTTGTGCCACACTGCCCGCTTCATCCTACGAGCCTCAGGCGGCCTTGCCTCTCTCGTGCTCCCTGATGTCACCCAGAACGCGCCCGAAGTGGAATGATTGACAGTCCTCGGTGCTGTTACCGGATAACCGGCACGGGTCGGCGGGCGGCAGACATGCCGGCTAGGTCTTCGGCGTAATCCGGCCGCTGCGGGCAACGCAGCGGCCGGGTACGCGGCTAGAAGGTGCCTGACTGCTGGATCCGCATCTTGGTCTCCATCCCGGTCTCAGCGCGGGCGCTACGACCTGGAGCCCGGCGACATCTCGCTTACAAGATCCGCTGCCCGCTGTACGCCTCGGTCCGCCACCGCCCACGACCAGGCACACGACCATCCCGAGGACCCTCCCGGACCGCCCCGAACAGCGGTTAACGAGACTGAAACGGAGACTGCATGGCTCCTGTCTCAGCCTGGGAACCGGCCGATTCGGCGTGAAGCAACGAGCCCTGGTCACGTGACCTGACCCGAAACCGCTCTTGAACTGAGCCCAACGTCCGCCGACGCGACGCCAAAGGCGGCGCGTGTACCGACGAGTCCAATGGACGGCGCGCTGAAGCACAGCTGAATCGACTTAACGGAATAAAGCACCCAAACCATTGCAGCACGGATATTCCATCAAATCACCCCTAGACAAAACGTGACGCGTCATGCATCGTCACAGACCGTGTCATCGTCCGAAAAGGTCACCGCAATCATCGCCATCGTCGGTCTACTAACCACCTTCTTCTCTCCCGCCATTGCGGCTTATGCGACAAATAGGACAAACCGCAAGGCTGAACAAAGACAGCTGAAAATTCAGCTTTTGATCGACTTGGCATATCACGTGGAACAGATATCAAAAACAATCGAGGCCATCGCAGACGATCTGCAGGAGTACACACCAGACCGACCGCCAGAACTCGCACACCAGATAACCCTAGACGCGCGCGTCAATCTCTTGGCTCCATATTACATCAGACGAGCATGGAAGCGACTACAAATGGCAGAGGCAAATGTGCTCGAGGACTACAATAATAGGGTCGAATACAGCCAGGGAAACATTCCTTACTTACCCACAGATTCCATCTCCCTCACCGAGGCAAGAAGTGCTATAAAGGACCTCGAAGTACAGATGAGAATAACAATCAAGAACGTTGAGAAACGCTACTAATCCACCAGTAAGGCAACTCAAATTAGCTCTCGGAGTTGTCCAGTTCACGTCGGAAGACTTCGGCGGCCAGCACCCGCGCAGATGGCGGGTACTGAATTTCGGGAGGCGCGGTCCGGCGGACCTCTTTCAAGGTGCATCCAGCAGCTATCAGGTTGCCGACCTGAAGGTACAGCCGCGTGATGTCCATAAGGTATGCGGCTCTGTGTTCTGCGGGAAGATGCAACCACTGGCCTCCTTGTATCGCTTCCTCGTGTTGAGCAAGCGCCTGGCGCATATTACCAAGGATTGCTTGCGTAATGACTTGAGTGAGCTCGACGGCGGCAGGACCAAACCTATTTCCCCGCTCTATGTCGTTGTTCCTGACCTGACGGGCAAGGCTGACCGCTTGCTGTAGTAGTTCCCGTACAGCGACCGCGTCGCTGTTGCCGGCGGCGGCTAACGCCGCTTGTAGCAGCAGGGCACCGTGCACGGACGTCCGCTCGGCGGATACGACATATTCGGGTGGCTGGGTGATGTGATGTGCGGCGGCTAGGGCGGTTGCGAGCGCAAGCCTGTTCTGGCCCAGGGCGCGTAGTGCTTGGGTGAGGCTCAGTGCTGCGGTTGCGGCAAGCATGCGGTCGTTTCCGGCTGTGATTATTGCTCGGTCTGCGGCGATCCATGCAAGGTGTGCTTCGTCGAGCTTCACCAGTACCGAGGAA
This sequence comes from Micromonospora sp. ABR4_055, assembly GCF_056160425.1. Taxonomy (NCBI): domain Bacteria; kingdom Bacillati; phylum Actinomycetota; class Actinomycetes; order Micromonosporales; family Micromonosporaceae; genus Micromonospora; species Micromonospora sp. ABR4_055. The sequence continues at coordinate 32,162 of NZ_JBSWXD010000029.1, read as the reverse complement.
GTGATCCTGTATGCCTGTACCAGCGAGTCAGCCATGGTCTCCGGGTGTAGCGTGTGCAACTGCTGACTGGTGCTCAGGAGGTCAGGAAGGATGCGGAGCAGTTGTGGGTAATCGCCGTGCCCGTACGTCAGCCAGGCGTGCTCTATCTGCCGCTGCAACTGACCTGGTTTCGGTGGGTGCAGAGCTTCTGTCGGACCGTTGAATGTCGCGTGACAGGCTAGCGTCGCTTTCAGCTTTTCCAGCCCACCGATTGCACTGCCGCTGGCTGGCGAGGGTTCATGTTCGTCGAGTAGTTCCACGGGATCGATGTGGAGTACTTCGGCGATGTGTTGGATGACGGAGACCTTGTCGAGTTTCCGTATGCCGCGTTCGACTTTGTCGACCCAGCTTTTTGATTTGCCGATGCGGTCAGCGAAGACTTGCTGTGTCATCCTGCGTCGCATGCGCCATTGGGCTACCCGACGGCCGACCGGTATCGGCGTCGCCGCCTGCCCTTGCTTGGTCGTTGTCACGGCAGTGGTTGGCGATCCGTGTTGCCGCTTCGCTGTTCGGCCTGCTCGTTCCGGTTCGCCGGTCGCGGATTCGCCGTTGGGATTTCACTGGCTCGGTGGTCCCGTTCCTGCGCTGGATGCACCACGTCGATTGCCAGGTCTGGACGCTGGAACCATTTCCCGAGCACGATTCCTCCGTAGAGATTGAGCGGTTGTTGTCGCCCTTGCTGGGGAGCCGTGACGCGCTTCTGTGAACCGTCGAATGTTGGTCCGGTTGACGGGTCTGGCTCGGAACGTTCGAGTACCGCTCGCCTTACGGGTGGGTCCAGCGTACGAAGCGTTGGTTGAGGTCTTCGGGGTCGGTGATGGCGTTGGGGTCGAGTTTGGTGATGTCTCGGGTGGCGAGGTGGAGCATGACGCCCATGAAGGTGGGGAGTGCTGTGGGGTTGTCGCGGAATTGGTTGATGAGGTCGATTCGGGCTTGTCCACATGGCCAGGGGTGGGCGCAGGTGCGGCAGAGCCAGAGTGGGCGTAGTGGTGTGTGGGTTTTGGGGGGTTGGCGGTGGTGGACGGGTGATTGGTTCGGTGGTGTCGTCACGAGTTCAAGGGTGTCGGTGTGACTAGCCCCTTGTCAACACGCTAGTAGCGGTTTGCCAAGTAGCGGTGTGACTAGTTGGCGTTTGAATAGTGTGCGGGCATGGGTCGCCACCTGTACGGGCCGCAGGAGCTGCAAGAGCGGCTCCGGGTGTCCCGTCAGCGGGTACAGCAGCTCATCCGACGTCCGGATTTCCCGGAGCCGTATGACCGTCTGGCTATGGGTTCTGTGTGGCGTATCGCGGACGTGGAAGCGTGGATCAGGAAGTTCCGGCCGCATCTGGATGAGCCGGACGAGGATTAGCCCGTTCTGGTGTCCGTGAGTGCGCCGGTGGCGTGGTGGATGGTGTGGGCTGCCTCCTGCGGGTCGGTGGTGGCGGTGTCGATGGTCAGGTCCGCGTCGACGGGTGGTGTCTGGTCCCACGCCGTGAGGCGGTCGGTGGTGTCGCCGGTGGCCCGTGCGTGGATGCGCTGCGCGGCGATGTCGCGGGGGCACCACAGGTAGACGACCAGCCACCGGGCCGACGGGGTGGCGTCGGTGACGGCGTGGATGCCGTCGGGTTGGCCCATGTGCAGGACGGGGACGCCCGTGGTGAGCGCCTGGTCCAGGCCGTGGCGGTCAATGACGTAGGTGGCCCCGTACCGCTGGTTGCGCCAGATGATGCCGCCGGCCGCGTCCAAGGCGTCAAGGTGGTCGGGGGTGGTCATGCGGTAGCCGCTGGTCCGTCCCCTACCGGTTTTGAGCCTGGCGAACAGGCGGTAGGCGGGGTCGATGGCGGCAAGCCGGCCGGTGACGGTGTCCTTCCCGGCCGCTGGTGGGCCGTAGAGGATGACACCCCGGTTCATGCGCTGGCCGCCGGCGCGGCCAGGATCGCGGACAGCAGCTCTTTGGCCTGCTTCTGCAGCGGGACGCTGGACGCGCAGTTGTCGATCACGGTGTGGGGTGCGGCCGGGCGCATGTCGAAGTTGACGGTGTCGAGGTAGGCGGGCCAGTTGGCGAGTTTGGCCGCGTCGCGGGCCGCGCCCCGGTGGCGGACGTAGGTGTGCATGGTGTCGGCGTCGCAGTACACCCACACGAACAGGGTCTGGGCGTTCATCGCGGTGTGGCTGGCCTGGATGCGGTCGACCCACGCCGCGTCGGTGAACTCGCGGATGAACGGGGCGGTAACGATGGCGCTGTTGCCGCAGGCGACGTTCTCATGGGCTACCGCGATGAGGGATTCGTACTCGCGTGGCCGAACCTTGGTGAAGTAGTCGTCCGACTCGCGGTCGTGGGGTGACAGGCCGAGGAGTTCCAACGCGGCTTCGACGACGGGGCGGGTGATGGTGTCCTTGTCGAGCATGGGCCAGCCGGTTTCCCTGGCGAGGACGCGCCCGAGTTCGGTCTTCCCGCTGCCGGCGTAGCCGCCGATCATCACGACCCGTGGGGTCCGCAGGCGGATGTCACCGCCGCGTGTCTGGTTGGGGGCGTTCACGATCCGCTTCGATCGGGACTTGCTGACGATGAGCCCTTCGTCGCCGAGGATCTTCATCGCTTCGGAGATCGTGAACACGCTGACGTCCCAGCGTTCGGCGAGTTCGCGGGTGGACGGCAGGGTGTCGCCGTCGCGCAGTACGCCCGCTTCGATCTCGTTGCGCAGGTTCCGGGCCACCTGTTGGTGCAGGGAGTCTGGTCGGCTGAGTCGGGGCTGAGGGGATGTCATGGGGTCCTCTCGCGTCGGGCGTCTGTCCGCGTCTGTCCAGGGAAGCCTACCAGTTGCCTAACAGATGGTATGCCCATCGTCGCAGCTCAGAGGCCAATTTTGATCTTCATCCTGCCCTAACAGTTGACCTGTCTCCATATCAGTTGTTAGCTTCATGTCGCTGGTCACGCCGACCAGCCAGGCCGAACAGGTCTGCAGAGGTCACCGCTGTGTCTTGTGGAGGAACGCGACATGCAGGCAACCCCTGTCCCGGACCCGACCGAGGTCGGTCCCACCGCCGCCGATCTGGTGGCGATCGAACGTGAGTGGCCGTTGATTGAGGCCGAGTTGGCGTTGCTGGATGCGGAGATCACCGCCCTGTACGCCGATGGCGGGCCGTCGCTGCTTGACCGCCGTCGGGTGCGGCGGGCTGAGCAGCGGGTGATGCGGGAAGCCGCCGCCCTGGGCGACGTCCAGGCCGTGACCGCGCTGCGAGTACGCAAGGCGGTGGCCTGATGACGACGCCCGCGAGCATGTACCCCCGCCCGGTGCAGGAGCTGTTGCCCGCCGCCCGTGCGATCGCCGCCCGCCTCGGTCAGGTGCCGTCGCGGAACCTGCTGATGAGGGAACTGCGGGTGGGTTCACCGAAGGCGACCGCCCTACGGGAAGCCCTCAACCAGGAACAGCAGGACCAGGACGCGGGTCAGGCCGAGTCCACGGGTGGGCACCGGGGGTTGCACCTGGTCCGCGACACCACCACCGACCAGCCTGCCGAGGCCGACGCACCGGCCCCGGTCGACCCGTCGCCGGAGTCAGCAGATGTGTCGGCAGACCCGGTACCGACCGCCCCGTCTGACGAGCCGCCCGCCGGGTCCGGGGCGGACCAGCCGTCGCCGGTCGCCGAGGACACCGCGCGACCGTTGTCGCCGGTGGCGGTGGACGGACACCCGGACACGAAGATCACTCCCGCTGACCGTCGGGCGGGTCGGTCGCCGGTGCGGTCGTGGGTGCTGCTGTTGCTGGCCGCTCCCGCGTTCGTGGCGATCTGGTCCGGCTGGGTGGGCTTGGGTGAGCTGACCGGGTTCGGTGTGGTCCACCCGCTACCGGGCATCTGGGATTCCCTCGCGGTGAACACGGCGATCACGCTGCCGATCGGCGTCGAAGCCTATGCCGCGTACGCGCTGCGGGCGTGGCTCGCACCGGACGGGGTTCCGCCGAGGGCGCGCAGGTTCGCGGCCTGGTCGGCGATCGGGTCGCTGGTGTTGGGTGCGGCCGGTCAGGTGGCCTATCACCTGATGGAGTCCGCCGGTATCACTGCCGCCCCGTGGTGGATCACGACCGTTGTCGCCTGTCTGCCGGTGGCCGTGCTCGGTATGGGTGCTGCTCTGGCGCACCTGCTGCACACCGACCGCCAGCAGCGGGAGCCGTGACTTTGCCCGGCGGCGCGGCCCATGGCCTAGGAAACCGCGCCGCGCCGCCGGCCCCTCAACCCTCAGCAAATCGCTTCGGGAAGGACTCTCATCGTGGCATCCACCGCTTCGCCGGACGAATTGCCGTCCACGGAAATCGTGTCGCGTATCCAGCACACCCCGGCCGGCGCGGAAGCGTGGGTGGAGCGTGACGGGCGCGGCCGGCTGTTCGTTCGCTGTCAGGGCTGCACTCTCTACCGGCAGGTCGACGGGATGGCTCCTGCCCTGGCCGCGCTGGTCACCCATCTACCGATCTGCCCCGGCGACGCGACCGGCGTCGGCCCCGGTCCGGTCTGACCCTGCCTGTGTGCCGGTGGCGTGGCCGGACGGCGTACCCGCCTGCCCGCCACTGGCCCCTCAACCTTGCGCGTTCCCCCTGGTTCCCTTTTGTTGGAGGCAACCCCTCATGCCCACCCCTGACGACGGTTACGACTGGCAGGCAGCGGAAACCGACCTCACCACCGACGGCAACGGTGCCGATGTGGTCGACCTGACCGCCCGCCGCCGCAAGACCAACCCGGCCGGGTCGTTCGCGGTCGACATCGACGACGAGAGCGACGACCGCGACGACGACGCCCCGGTCCCGGTCAACCCACCGACCAACCCGACCGGTGGCCGGTCCCGCCTGGCCGCTGTGGTCGGTGCGGAGCGTCGACCGATCATCCCCGCCTGGCTACGCTCCCGGACCGAACTTGCCAACGCCGTCCGCTGGACGGCAGGCCACTACACGCACGTCAGCCTGTATCACCTGTCCCGGTCACCGAAGTACGCCGCACGGCTGGCGTGGCGTGCCCCGTTCGGCGTGGCCCGGCTGCTCGGTCACACCGTGCGGTGGGTCACCGACGCCGAGGGCATCCCCGTGCGGCTGGCAGTGGTGCGGCAGGAAAACGCCGAACTGTATTTGAAGCTGTCGCGGCAGCGTGACATACGGGTCCGGTGGCGCGGCCTGGTCCTGACCGCGATCCTGCTGCTCGGCATCCCCACTGTGCTCACATTGATGGCCCTGGCCGGGTCGTGGCAGCGGTGGGCGATCCTCGCCGGTGTCGTCGCCCTGTTCGGTGTCGCGGGGACGCCGAAGGACAAGCCGCTGCTGGACGTGGCCGCTGTCAGTCCGCGTGTGCGGAAGCTGTCCGCCGACGTGGTCACCCGCGCGTTCCTCGCGGCCGGGTTGTGCAAGCCGGACGACCTGATCACCTTCCCCGCCCCGATCATGCGCGACGGACCCGGCTGGCGGGCCGTGATCGACCTGCCGTACTGGACGAACGCCGACAAGGCGATCAAAAAGCGTGACCAGTTGGCCGCCGGCCTCGACCTGGATGAGGTGCAGGTGTGGCCGGAGCGGGTACGCGGCACCACCGGATCGGCCCGCCGGCTGGCGTTGTGGGTCGCCGATGAGGACCCGTACGCGAAGGGGTCCGGCGCGTGGCCGCTCATCGGCAAGGGCGGCGTGGACATCTTCGCGCCGTTCCCGTTCGGGCAGGACCAGCGCGGACGCCCGGTCCCGCTGCTGCTCATGTTCACCTCCCTGCTGGTCGGAGCGATCCCGCGCATGGGCAAGACGTTCGCCGCACGCCTCCCGGTGCTCGCGGCGGCGTTGGATCCGATCGTTGAGCTGCACATCTACGACGGCAAGGGCGGTCAGGACTGGCGACCGTTCGAACGGATCGCCCACCGCACCGGCTACGGCGTCCGCGACGAGACGGTTCAAGCGCTGGTCGACGACCTACGCGGCCTGGTCGCCGACATGAACCGCCGCTACGACACCATCGCCACCCTGCCCGCCGACCTGTGCCCCGAATCCAAGGTCACCCGACAGATCGCCGAGAAACGGTCACTGAAGCTGTGGCCGGTCCTGGTCGCGGTGGACGAGTTTCAGCGCTACTCCGCCCACCCCGTGCACGGCGACGAGATCGTGTCGCTGCTGACCGAGCTGTGCAAGGTCGGCCCGTCGGTCGGGATCATGATCCTGCTCGCCACGCAGAAGCCCGACGGCAAAGCGGTCCCGACCGACCTGCGCGACAACATCGGTACCCGCTTCGCGCTCAAGACGATGACGTGGCAGTCGTCGGAAGCCGTCCTTGGTGCCGGGTCGTACACGGCCGGGTATGACTCGTCGCGGTTCCAACGCGGGCACAAGGGCGTCGGCATCCTGCTCGGCGCGGACGACTCCGGATCGGTCGACGAGGCCGTGACCGTGCGGACCAACCTCGCCGAAATGGCCGACGTCGAAAAGGTGGTCACCCGTGCGCGGGAGTTGCGGGAGCGGGCCGGAACCCTGACCGGCCACGCCATCGGCCAGGCACCCGAAGCCGTCGCCCGTGCCGGGGACACCCTGTTGGACGACATCCTCACTGTCGTCCCCAAGGGTGAGGCGAAGGTGTGGTCAGAGACCGTCGTCGCCCGACTCGCCGAGCTGCGCCCCGAGGTCTACGGCGGGTGGGAGACCGGGAACCTCGCCCCGGCGCTCAAGCCGCACGGGGTCACGGTCGGCCGGCAGGTGTGGGGCACCGACCCGGTCACCGGGGAACGCGCCAACCGTAAGGGCATCCTCCGCGACGACATCACCACCGCCGTAACCAAGCGTGACCAACGCCGCAAGGCGGGATAGCCGCTCGCGGGCCGCTAGGTCTATCGGCGACACCCGCTAGACCTAGCGGCACCGCTAGCCCTCGAAACAAACCCCTGCCAGGACGCTAGCCGCCTAGCGCCCCTACCCCCGCACGCCCGAAAACCGCCTGTGGAGGCACCCCGTGGACCCGTACGCCACCCTCGCTAGCCTGCTCTGCCCCCTCCTGACCCTAGTCACGTTCGGTTACCTGGTCACCTGCGCGATCTGGCCGTTCGGCCCCTGCCGACGCTGCCACGGCACCGGGAAACGCCGCGCCCCGTACGGCAAGGCGTTCCGCCTCTGCTACCGCTGCGACGGCACCGGACGCCGTATCCGCATCGGCCGACACGTGTGGAACGAGATCCGCCGCGAACACCGCAACGGCACCCACCGATGAACCGCCGCCGGCACCCGCACGGGGAACACACCGACTGGTGCGCCCGTGACCACCGCTGCGGACACGACGGACACCGCTCCCCGTCCATGGTCGTCGACCTGCCCGGCCAGGCACGCGCCGTCCTCACCCGCATCCGCACCGGCGACGGACACGACCAGGCCGAAATCCGCGTACGGGTCGCCCTGGCCGACGCCGACCCCGCCGCCCGCCGACAACTGGCGGTACTGCTCGCCGACCTGGACGACCTGATCACCCGCGCTGGTCGCGCCCGGTACCCACGTCCCGCCGCCTGACCACCCACGGACACCAGAGAAGGAGGAACGCCGTATGAGTCGACAGTCCACCCACGACCACGCTGCCGAGCGGGCCGTGATCGGCGCGGCGCTGGTCGCCCCGCCGGTCATGGCCGACCTGATCGCCCTGCTCACCGCCGAGGACTTCCACCGACCGGCCCACGGGATCATCTGGCAGGCGTTGACCGCCGTGCACGCCACCGGGCAGGCCACTGACCCGATCACCCTCACGGCGCATCTCGCCGAGTCTGGCGAGTTGGGCAAGGTCGGTGGTGCCCCGTACCTGCACACGCTCATGCAGGGCGTTCCCGCCGTCGGCAATGCCGGGCACTACGCGCGCATCGTGGCCGATCATGCCGCCCGCCGCCGGGTCGTCGACCTGGGCGAGCGGCTGACCAGCCTCGCCGCGTCCGGGGCGGACGTCGCCGACGTGGTGGCGACCGGCCGTGCGCTGCTCGACCAGGCCGACCAGGGTGGTTGGGCACCGTTGATTCCGCTCGGCGACCGCCGCCACCTGCCCGCGTTCCCCGCCGAGATGCTGCCCGCATGGGTCGCCGAGATGGTCTACGGGGTTGCCGAGTTCACACAGACCCCGGTCGACCTGCCCGGCTGCATCGCCCTCGCCGCTCTGTCGACGGCTGCCGGTGGACGGGCCGAGGTGGAGGTACGCGGGTCGTGGCGGGAACCGGTCAACCTGTTCACCGTCGCCGTGTTGCCGCCCGGTTCGCGGAAGTCGGCGGTGTTCGCGGCGATCACCGGGCCTCTGTTGGCCGCTGAGAAGGCGTTGGTGGAACGGACCCGACCAGCCATCGTCGAAGCCGAGTTGGCCGCACGGGTGGCGGGGAAGACGGCCGAACGAACGGCGATCGCTGCCGCGAACGCCGATGCGTCCGGCCGTGACACCCTCTTGGCTGAGGCGACCGCCGCCGCGATGAACGCCGACACCATCACCGTTCCGGCGTTGCCGCAACTCGTTGCGGACGACGTCACCAGCGAGGAAGCCGCATCCCTCCTAGCCGAACAGGGCGGACGCCTGGCCGTGCTGTCCCCCGAAGGTGGCATCTTCGCCACCATCGCCGGCCGCTACTCCGGAACCCCCAACCTGGAAGTCTTCCTCAAGGGCCATGCCGGGGACATGCTGCGCGTCAACCGCCGGTCCCGTGCGCCGGAACACGTCGAGCATCCGGCGCTGACACTCGGTCTGGCCGTGCAACCCGACGTCCTACGGGACATCGCAGACATGCCGGGATTCCGCGGCAAAGGGCTGCTGGCGCGCATCCTGTTCTCGCTGCCGGAGAACACCGTCGGACGGCGCAGGATCGGAGCCGACCCGGTCTCTGAGCCGGTGGCAACCACGTACGCGGGCAACCTCGCCACGCTCGTGATGTCCCTCGCCGAGTGGACCGACCCGGCCGTGTTGCCACTCACCCCCGACGCCAACAACCGCGTCATGGACATCGAACGCGCGGTGGAACCCCGCCTGGCTCCCGGCGGAGCGTGGTCACACCTCGTCGACTGGGGCAGCAAGTACACCGGCGCGGTCGTCCGCATCGCCGGACTGATCCACCTCGCCGAACACCTACGCGACGGATGGGGAAAACCCATCCAGGCCGACACCATCGACCGGGCCGCCCTGCTCGGCGACTACTACGCCGCTCACGCCCTGGCCGCGTTCGACGACATGGGAGCCGACCGGACCAGCCGCCACGCCCGCCACGCCCTGAACTGGATCGAACGCACCACCACGACCGCGTTCACGAAGCGGGAACTGTTCCGGGCGGTCCGCAGTAGCCAACTGCCCACCGTCGCCGACCTCGACCCCGCCCTGTCCCTGCTCGAAACCCACGGCTACATCCGCCAGCTTGAGCAACCCCGCACGCGGGCCGGTGGCCGACCGCCGTCGCCGTCGTACCTGGTCCACCCCGACGTACACGGGCAACCCGCCGCCACCGTCCACGCCCTACCCGACGCCGTCCGGCGGACCGCCTGATGCCCCGGACAGAACTGACACAACTGACACAACCCCCTGCCGACCGAGGTTCTGTCAGTTCTGTCAGTTCTGTCCACGACCAAACGAGGTGCCCGCCGCCCCGGCCGACCGTCGGCAGCAACCGAGGCCCGCCACGTCCGCCGGACCGCCGAACCCCTCGGACAGAACTGACACAACTGACACAACCCCCCGCTGACCGAGGTTCTGTCAGTTCTGTCAGTTCTGTCCCACGACCAACCGCCACCACCACTCACCGCCTCAGGACTGACAGGAGCACCCCTCACCGTGCCACCCAAGGCGCTCTACAAGGTCTCGGAAGCCATGGTCATCCTCAGCCTCAGCCGCACGATCGTCTATGAACTCATCCGCTCCGGCCGGCTCCGGTCGGTCCGGGAAGGCCGCGCCCGGCTGATCCCCGCAGCCGCGATCGCCGACTACGTCGCCCTGCTCGAACGCGAGAGCACCGGGCGGGCCGCCTGATGACGAAGCGACGCAGCAGAGGCGACGGTGGCCTGTACTGGAGCGAAGCCCGGCAACGATGGATCGCTGAGATCACCATCGGCTTCACCCCGGCCGGGAAGCGGCTCTACCGGCGCGGCAGCGGCAAGACCAAGACCGAAGCCAAGGCCAAGCTCAAAGAGGTCATGCGTGACCATGAGGACGGGATCGCCATCGGCCCAACCGGCGTCACCGTCGCCGACGCGGTGAAGGACTGGCTGACGTACGGGTTGAACGGCCGGGCCGCGAGCACGGTCACCAAGTACACGATCTTGTGCGACACGCACGTCATCCCGGCCCTGGGCGCGCGCAAGCTCCGTGAGTTGAGCGCCAGCGACGTCGACCGGTGGTTAGCCGACAAGGCGAAGGAGCTGAGCACGGGAACCGTGGGGGTGATCCATTCCTGTCTGAACCGGGCGGTGAAACGGGCGATGGCGCGCGACCTGGTCAAACGCAACGTGGTCGACCTGTGCAGTATCCCGTCCGGGCAGGCCGGTCGCCCGTCGAAGTCGCTCAACCTCGACCAGGCCAAGGCGGTCCTGAAAGCCGCTGAACGCAGCGGCCTCTACGCGTACGTCGTGGTGTCGCTGCTCACCGGCGCCCGTACCGAGGAGCTGCGGGCGCTGCGGTGGGATCATGTCGACCTGGTCGGCAAACCGGACGCCGATCCGCCCACTCCCCCGGCAATGAACGTGTGGCGGTCGGTGCGGGTCGGTGGCGACACCAAGACCAGGAAGTCACGTCGCACCCTCGCCCTATCCGCCCGGTGCATCGCGGCCCTCAAACAGCACCAGGCCGAACAGGAACGGGCGCGGCAGCGTGCCGGGAGCCGGTGGACGGAAACTGGTGTGGTGTTCTCGTCGTCGACAGGGCAGGAACTGGACGCTGCGAACGTCCGGCGAGCCTTCCGCCGGATCGCCAAGCTGGCCGGGCTGAACGAGAGGGAGTGGACGCCCCGCGAACTGCGACACAGCTTCGTGTCGCTGCTGTCGGACAGCGGCATGAGCCTTGAGCAGATCGCCGACCTGGTCGGCCACGCGGGCACGTCGGTCACGGAGAAGGTCTACCGGCACCAGCTACGGCCGGTCCTGCTCGGCGGAGCACGGGCCATGGATGAGATCTTCGGACCCGACGACGAACCAGCCGTGGAAGCTTAGACACTCAGTTAGACACTCAGAGGCCGTGCCGAGTGATCGGCACGGCCTCTGACCTGGTGGGCGATACTGGGTTTGAACCAGTGACCTCTTCCGTGTCAAGGAAGCGCGCTCCCACTGCGCCAATCGCCCTCGTTGTGACGAGGTGGAGACGGGATTTGAACCCGTGTACACGGCTTTGCAGGCCGTTGCCTCGCCTCTCGGCCACTCCACCGAGGTTGCCCCCGACGTGCTGTGGTGGCATCTCCGAGCGGACGACGGGACTCGAACCCGCGACCCTCACCTTGGCAAGGTGATGCGCTACCAACTGCGCTACGTCCGCTTGTCTCAGTCGGCCTTCCCGCCCCTCGGGCGTTCCTGCCAACGGATGGAAACTTTAGCCCAGCCGCCGCGAGAGTGCCAACTCGGGGGGTGGGCCGGCGCGCCCGATGCACGATACCCGACAAAGTTCTCATATCACTCTGCGGGCCGTCTGGCTCCGTGAAATCGATTCGCCTTACCTGATCCCGGCCCTTTCCTGAGTCAGGAAATTGACTGGTAACTCATCGTATCGATGATAGTGCGTTACCGTGTTCGCCGTGACAAGACGTTCGGCCGAAGTACGCCTTGACTCGCTGCTGCGTACCGCCTGTGAGGTGATCGTGGAGCGCGGTCTGGCCAACACCCGCACCGCGGACGTGGCGGAAGCCGCCGGGGTGAGTCAGGCGCTGGTCTTCTACCACTTCTCCACCAAGGACCGGCTGCTCGCCGAGGCGTTCGCGTACGCCGCCGAGCAGGACCTGGCCCGGCTCGACACGGTCGTCCGGTCGACCGCCGAGCCGCTGGAGAAACTGAAGAAGATCATTCGGCTGTACGCCCCGACCGGTAAGTCCAAGGCGTGGACGCTGTGGATCGACGGTTGGTCGGAGTCGCTGCGTACCCCCGCTTTGAACCGGGTGTGCCGCAACCTCGACCTGCGCTGGAAGGAGGCACTGATCAAGGTGATCGCCACCGGGTGCGCCGACGGCACCTTCCAGTGCCCGGACCCGAAGGGAGCGGCCTGGCGGATCAACGCACTGATCGACGGGCTGGCGGTGCAGGCCGCGATGCACGATCGGGTGGTCTCCCGCCGACAGCTCACCGAGTGGATCCGGTTGTCCGTCGCGCGGGAAATCGGCCGCAAGCCGGAAGAGCTCGCCTGACCGTCGGCCGCGTCGAAGCGGTTCACGCCGCTACCCGACCACCTACCCCAGCATCTCGACAACCTGCTGACGGCTGAGTTCGCCGTCAACGACCAGCACCTCGTGCCGGCGGCCGATCCGTCCGCCGGCCGGCACGGTCAGTGGCTGGGCGAACGCCAGTGCCACGCACACGCCGGGGTAGCCGCCGGTCCGGACGAACCAGTGGTCACCGTCGCCGAGGCCGGTGAAGACCAGCGTGTACGGATCGCCGTCGGCGCTCCGGCCGGTCAACGCCACCCACGGTTCGGTGCTGCCGTTGACCGTCTACTCGCCCTCGGCGGCAGCGGTGAACGCGTGCGGTACGCCGGGGGCCAGCCGCCAGAAGAAGCCGCCGTAGTGGGGATCGACCTCGGGCCGTACGACGTAGTCGGCGACCGGACGTCCGGCCACCTCCAGCACCACGGTGTCGCTCATGCACGTACCGTCTCTCGGTGTCCGTCTGCTCAACCGGGTGTCCAGCTGCGGCCAGGATCGCCGGCCAGGGGGCGGAGGCGACGGTGCAGCCGGTTACGGACGTATCTGCCCACGGCGGGCGACGTCAGAGCCTGGGTCGGCGGCGGCCGCCCGGGTCGGGCTGCCGGCCGGAGCCGAAGCGACCGGGCCGGCCGGACCGGCTCGAAGGGCTCCAGCCGCGGAACGGTGCCCCGGCACCCACACCGGCGCCGGCGACGGCTGGCACCGCGTCGTCGGGGTCGGCGAGGCCGCGCATCAGCCGGGCCCGGACCCGCAGCAGCAGACCGAAGCCGACGAAGACCATCGCGCCACCGACGACGAACCAGGCGACCGGGATACCGGAGGCGTCGCCGGCCGGGATCGCGTCCACCGGCTGTGGGCCACCACCACCGGCCCCGGCCGGCGCGTCGCCGCCCGGCACCGCAGCCCCGGGCTGGCTGTCCACCGGTTCCTCGGCCAGCTCGGACGGCTCGGGATCCGAGCCACCCGGCTCGCCGACCACCGGCAGCGTCGCTGCGGTGTCGGCCAGCAGTTGCGTGTTCTCGTCGTACACCTCGACGGTGAAGGTCACCTTGCCCTCGGCGTCGTCGGCGAAGCTGAACTGGTACTGCGCGGTGACCGTACGGTCGGCGCAGAGGATGCCGGGATCAAGCTGCACGTCGGTCAGCCGGGCGTCGTCACCGTCGGTCTGCACGTCGACCGCGAACGCCGCGCCCTGCTCGACCCGGGCCGCCCGGATATCGTCGAGGCCGACACCTTCCGAGCGCAGCACCAACGACCAGCGGACCTTCTCGCACTCACCGCCGAGGTTCCGGCTGACCACAACGGTCATCTCGACCGGCCCGGCACCCGCGACCGCCTCGTCCGGCAACTCGGTGACCTGCGCCCGGTAGCCGGCCTGGGCGAACGCCGGTGTCGCCGCGGTCAGCACCAGTCCGGCCACTGCAGCCAGCCCGACCCCGACCCGGGCCGCGATTCGCCCCACCCAGCTCACCACCTTCTCCGGGTTGCCACCCGGCATCCGTCGCCGTGTCCACTGGCCACGGTACGGCCGTACCGGTGGACCGGACAGGGTCCGTTCTTCTCACCCAGTGCGAACTGAAACGGGTTAATTCACCACCTGTGGTGAACCGGTAACCGCTGGCCGCGACCGGCGCTCGCCGGGCCAGCCGGGCACAATCCGAATGGTGACCACTGATCTGTCGAGCGCCGAACTGTCGAGCGCCGAGCTGTCGACCTTCGTCCGCGCCCATGCCCGGCTCGCCCCGGTGGCCCACGTGCCGGAGCTGCGGCTCTACCAGGCGGCCGAGCCGATCGGCCTGTGGGAGCTGACCGAGGGTGAGTTCCGCAGCGAACAACCGCCGCCGTTCTGGGCGTTCCCCTGGGCCGGCGGTCAGGCGTTGGCCCGGTTCCTGCTGGACCACCCGCAGACCGTCGCCGGCCTGCGGGTGCTGGATCTGGCCTGCGGCTCCGGGTTGGTCGCGATCGCGGCGGCCAGGGCAGCGGCTGCGACGGTACGCGCGGTCGACGTGGATCCGGTGGCCGGCGCCGCCGCCGGGCTCAACGCCGCCGCGAACCGGGTACGGCTGGACGTCACCGTCGCCGACCTGCTCGACGGCGATCACGGCGACGCGCAGGTGGTGCTGGCCGGTGACGTGTTCTACAGCGAGGCGATGGCCGCGCGGATGCTGCGGTTCCTGCTGGCCGCCGCCGCCGACGGGGCCCGGGTGCTGGTCGGTGACCCGGACCGGGCGTACCTGCCCCGGGAGCGGTTCACCGAGCTGGCGGACCACCAGGTGCCGGTGCCGCCGGCGTTGGAGAGCGTCCGGGTCCGGCGTACCCGGGTCTGGCAGCTGCGCCCGCCGGTGCGCCGGCCGGCGCGGGCGCTAGCGTGACCGGGTGCTGTTCCGCAACTGGGAGAGGGTCGACGACCGGTGGCCGCCGGTGGTCCGGGTCGCCGACCACACCGGTGCCCCGCATCTGTTGGTGACCCGGCACGCCCTGGTCCGTCAGGTGCTCGCCGATCCGGTGACCTTCCGGCCGGACAACGCCCTGGACGCGGTCACGCCGGTGCCGGTCGCCGCGTTGCGGGTGCTGACCTCGTACGGGTTCCGGCTGCCGCCGACGCTGGCGAACAACGGCACCGCGAGTCACCCGGCGATCCGGGCGGTGGTCGCCGAGGCGCTGCACCCGACCCGGGTCGCCGCCCACCGGGACTGGCTGGCCGGGCTGGTCCGCGAGCGGGTGGCCGGGCTGGCGGCGACGCTGGCCCGGGGCGGCCGGGTCGACCTGTACGCCGGGCTGGCCGCCGACCTGCCGCTGCTGGTGCTGTCCCGGCTGGTGCAGTTGCCCCCGGCCGCGACCGACACGGTGAAGCGGTTCGCCCGCGCCGCGCTGGAGCTGTTCTGGGCTCCGGTGGACGCCGACCGGCAGCACGAGCTGGCCCACACGGTGGGCCGGTTCCACACCGTGCTGCGCGACTTCGCGGCGACCGGCGGCGGGCTGGCGAAGTCGCTGCGCGACGCCGGGCAGTCCGCCGACTCGGTGGTCGGGGCGCTGTTCTTCCTGCTGGTCGCCGGACAGGAGACCACTTCGCAGTTCCTGACGCTGCTGTTGCACCGGCTGACCGGTGAGCCGGCGGTGCTCGCCGGGCTCGCCGACGGCTCGGTCGACGTCGACGACGTGGTCGAGGAGGGGCTGCGCCTGGTGCCGCCGATCGTCACCTGGCGGCGGCGGGCGGCGCTCGACACGACGGTGGCGGACGAGCCGGTGCCCGCCGGGTCGAGCATCGTGCTCTGGCTGGCCGCGGCCGGCCGGGATCCGGCCGTGGTGGCGCGGACCGACCGGTTCGTCCCCGGTCAGCCGGGTTCCCGCCGGCATCTGGCCTTCGGTGCCGGGGCGCACCGCTGTGTGGGGGCGCAGCTGGCCAGGATGGAGACGGCGGTGGTGGTCGGCCAGGCGGTGCCGCTACTCACCGGTGCCGAGGTGGTCCGGGCGCCGTGGTCACCGGACAACCTGTCGTTTCGGATGCCGGACGCGCTGGTGATCCGGCGGCCGCCGCCGGACACCGCCCCGGCCGGCTGACGCTGACCTGCCCCGGCCCGCTGACGGCTGACCATCCGGCCCTGGCCCGGGGTGGTCAGCTGGTCTCGTCGGCCCACGCCCGCCAGTCGTCCAGTACGCCGTACAGCGCCGGGGTCAGCCAGCCGGGCGCGGATCGGCGGAACACCCCCGGTTCGAGGGTGCCGGCGCCGTCGGGCACCGCGCCGACCATGGTCGGCACCAGTTCGCTCAGGTTCGCCCAGTGCACCAGTTCGGGCTCGGCCGGCCAGGCGCCCAGCACCACGCCGGCGGGGACCGCCCGGCGGTCCAGCGCCTCCAAGGTCAACGCGGTGTGGTTGAGGGTGCCGAGCCCGGCCCGGGACACCACCACCGCCGGCGCGCCCAGCGACACCGCCAGGTCGGCGATGGTCCACGGCTCGCCGGAGGGGCGCAGCCCCATCGGCACCAGCAGCCCGCCGGCCCCTTCGACGAGCACCAGGTCGTGCTTGTCGGCCTCCTCGCGTACCGCGTCGACGGCCGCGTACAGCTCCAGCGGCTCGGCCGCGGCGACCCGGGCGGCGGCCAGCGGGGCCAGCGGTTCGGGATAGCTGGCGATGGTGCGTACGGTGGCCGGGTCGGCCAGCCGGGTCACCACGTCGGCGTCCGACGGCTCGCCGGTCGCCGTGCCGGTCTGACCTGGTTTGACCATCGCCACCCGCAGGCCGGCAGCCTGGGCGGCGGCGGCGATCGCCGCGGTCACCACGGTCTTGCCGACACCGGTGTCGGTGCCGGTGACGACCACCGCGCCGTGCCAGCCGGTCACGGCGCGCACTCCACGATCACGTCGAGCGCCCGGTCGAAGTCGGCCCGGGGGATCCCGGCGTTGACGGTGATCCGCAGCCGGGCCCGCTGGTCGGGGGTGGACGGTGGCCGGAAGCAGCCGACCGCGACCCCCCGGTCGCGGCAGTCCCGGGCCCAGGCGAGCGCGGTCTCCGGCCCGGGCGCGCCGATCGACACCACCCCGCCGGCCGGTGGCCCGCCGACGTCGAGACCGGCACCGGCGAACCGGTCCACGGCGGCGGCGACCCGGGCGGTCAGCTCGGCCCGTAGCCGCGCCCCGTCGCGGGCCAGCGTCAGTGCGGCGTGCGCCCCGGCGGCGACCGCCGGGGCGAGCGCGGTGTCGAAGATGAAGGTACGCCCGGTGTCGATCACGTGCCGGATCAGCGGCTGCGGCCCGGCCAGCACTCCCCCGCCCCCGCCGAGCGCCTTGGACAGGGTGGCGGTGACCACCACGTCGGGTTGGCCGGCGAGCCCGGCGGCGGCGCCGCCGCCGGCACCGGCCGGCCCGATGACACCGAGCGCGTGCGCGTCGTCGACCAGCAGCAGCGCACCGTGCCGGCGGACGACCGCGTGCATCGCGGCCAGCGGCGCCAGGTCGCCGTCGACGGAGAAGACCGACTCGGTGACGACCACCGCCGGCCGCCCGGCGTGGGCGGTCAGCACCGCGTCCACCGCGGCCGGGTCGGCGTGCGCGACGACCTCGGTCTGCGCGCCGGCGAGCCGGCCGCCGTCGATCAGCGAGGCGTGGTTGTGCGCGTCGCAGACCAGCAGGGTACGGGGCCGGACCAGTGCCCGGACCGCGCCGAGGTTGGCCAGGTAGCCGGAGGAGAAGACCAGCGCCCGGTCGGCGCCGAGCCAGTCGGCCAGGTCGGTCTCCAGGGCGGCGTGCGCGTCGGTGGAGCCACGGACCAGCCGCGAGCCGGTGGCGCCGAGGCCGTACCGGTGCAGGGCGTCCGCCGCCGCCGCGACCACCTCGGCGTGGGCGGCCAGCCCGAGGTAGTCGTTGCCGGCCAGGTCGGTCAGCGGGTCGTCGGCGGTACGGGGGCGCAGCTCGCGGGTCAGCCCGGCTTTGGCCCGCAGCTCGGCCCGCCGCCGTAGGCCGTCCAACCAGTCCGCCACGGGTCCCCCTCGTCGTCTACGCCGCCTTGTAGGGTACGACCATGTCCGACATCCTCGATCTAGCCCGCGCCCAAGTCCTGGAGCGTGGCGTCGGCCTGGACGAGGCCGGGGTCCTCGCCGTGCTACGGCTGCCCGACGAGCAGGTTCCGGCTGCGCTGCAACTCGCCCACGAGGTGCGGATGCGCTGGTGCGGGCCGGAGGTCGAGGTGGAGGGCATCGTCTCGCTCAAGACCGGCGGCTGTCCGGAGGACTGCCACTTCTGCTCCCAGTCCGGCCTGTTCGCTTCACCGGTACGGGCGGTGTGGCTGGACATCCCGTCACTGGTCGAGGCGGCGAAGCAGACGGCGGCGACCGGGGCCACCGAGTTCTGCATCGTGGCGGCGGTGCGGGGGCCGGACGCCCGGCTGATGCGCCAGATGCGCGACGGCGTCGCCGCGATCAGGGCCGAGGTGGACATCCAGGTCGCTGCATCACTCGGGATGCTCACACAGGAGCAGGTCGACGATCTGGTCGACATGGGGGTGCACCGGTACAACCACAACCTGGAGACCTGCCGCTCCTACTTCCCGAACGTGGTGACGACGCACAGTTTCGAGGAGCGGTGGGAGACGCTGCGGATGGTGCGCGACTCCGGCATGGAGGTGTGCTGTGGCGGCATCCTCGGGCTGGGCGAGACGATCGAGCAGCGGGCCGAGTTCGCCGCGCAACTGGCCGCGCTGGACCCGCACGAGGTGCCGCTGAACTTCCTCAACCCGCGGCCCGGCACGCCGCTGGGTGACCGTCCGGTGGTCGAGGCCCGGGACGCGTTGCGCGCCATCGCCGGCTTCCGACTGGCGATGCCACGAACCATCCTGCGGTACGCCGGCGGCCGGGAGATCACTCTCGGTGACCTGGGCACCCGGGACGGGCTACTCGGCGGCATCAACGCGGTGATTGTCGGCAACTATCTGACCACTCTGGGGCGCCCGGCGACGGAGGACCTGGCACTGTTGGACGACCTGAAGATGCCGGTCAAGGCGCTGTCGGCGACGATCTGAGCGGCCGGGCGTGCAGGCGATCTGGTGCGACCGGTGCGGTGCCGGGACCAGCACCGGCAACCACGACGGCTGCGCCGCGGCGCGGGCCTGGGAGCCGCCCCGCTTCTGTACCAGGTGCCGACGGCGGATGAAGGTGCAGGTGCTGCCGGCCGGTTGGTCGGCGCGGTGCGTCGAGCACGGCGAGGTCCGGCCGACCTGACCGGCCCGGCGGTGCTGGTCGGCGGCAACCGGGCCGGTCATCGACACCGACGCGGCGGCTCGTCGCCGACCGCACGGGACGCTGGCGTCGCCACGGCGCAGAGCCGGGCCGCGACCCGGTCCGGGTCGAGGTCCCACACCTGGGCCGAGGTGTCGGTCGAGCCGCTGAGCAGCAGGCCGTCGCGGGTGAACGCGATCGCGTTGACGTTGTCGACGTGCCCGACGAGCACCGCTGTCAGCTCCCCGCTGTCGACCTGCCACACCCGGACCAGGTCGTCGCTGACGGCGGTGGTGACCAGCCGCTCGCCGTCCGGACTGAAGGCCACCGCGGACAGCCTGGTGGTCGGAGTGTCCACTGTGCCGACCAGGTCCAGTCCGGCGACGGTGCGCAGCTCTACCTGACCATTGCTGCGGGCCACCGCGACCAGGTGTCCGTCCGGACGGACCGCGAGGTCGGTCAGCTGAAGGTCCGCGATTACTGCCCGGTCCCTGCCGGACAGGTCGGCGGTGTGCCAGGATCTCAGCTCGGTCCGCACCACCGTCTCGTCGCCGCTCACCACACCGTGGTTGGCGGTCGCCAACAGGGTGGTCCCGTCGGCGCTGAAGCCCAGTGCACTCACCGCGCCACCGGTCGGTAGGAATGTCGGTTCGGCGTCCCGGTCGAGCCGCCAGACCAGCACCCCGCCGTCCTCGCCGGCCGGGTCGAGCACGGCGACGGCGAGCAGCCCTCCGTCCGGCGAGTACGCCGGATGTCTGGTCGTCCAGCCGTCCCGCCCGGCGGCGGTGTCGTGCCCGACCAGTTCACCGGCGACGGTGTAGCGCAGTACGCCGCTGCCGGTGGTGCTGACCGCGAACGTGCCGTCACCGGCGACCGCGACCCCGGTGACGGTGTCCGACGCGCGGACGGTGGCCCGCACGGCGCGGGTGCCCAGGTCCCAGATCCGCACCACGTCGTCGCCAGCGGCGGTGACGACCCGGTCCGCCGCCGGGTCGACCGCGACGAACTGGACCGACTGCGGATGCCGCAGCAGCACCCCGGTGCGCCGGAACAGCACGGTCGGGGCGTCCGGTCCGGTGACGGCCACGGTCCGGCCGTCGGCGGCCACCGCCACGTCGGCGACGACCCGGCCGACGTAGCCGGTGTGGGCCGAGGAGACCACCCCGGTGGTCAACGCCCAGCTGTCGATCCGACCGGTACGCCACCCGCCGGTGGTCAGCAGCGAACCGTCCGGGGTGACGGCGAGCGGCACCGCAGCGCGAAACGGCCCGGCCGGCAGGGCGGTGCGCTCGCCGGACGACACCGACCAGCTGTTCAAAGCCCCGTCGGGTCCGCTGGTCACCAGCGCGTCGTCCGGGCCGAAGGCCACCTGTTGGGCGGCGGGCAGGCTGCGGATCAGGGTCTGGTCGGTCAACTGCCAGACCTGGACGTCACCGTCGGTGGGGTTGGCGACGGCCAGCAGCGTACCGTCGGCGTTGACGGTCAGGTCGTAGCCGAGCATCCCGGTCGGCAGCGACCACTGCAGGTCGCCAGTGGTCGCCGACCAGCCGCCGACCTGCAACTCGGGCGACAGGTCGGTGCCGAGTCGACCGGCAACGACCGTGGCGCCGGTGGGCAGCCAGCCGAGCGCGCCGACCGCCGGCAGGGTGTGCCGCAGCTGACCGGTCGACACGTCCCAGATCCGGACACCGTCCCGGCTGAACGAGCCGGAGGCGAGGAACCGGCCGTCCGGTGAGAAGGCCAGTGCCACCACACCGACGTCGGTGGCGTGCCGCAGCTCGACGTCGCGCTGGCGCAGGGTGGCGACGTCCCAGAGCCGGACCAGACCGTCCTGGTGTCCCACCGCCACCGCCGTGCCGTCCGGGCTGACGGCGGCGGACAGCCCGCCGGGCGCGGTGCCCAGCGGCCCGATCGTCCCCGATGCCTGCGCCGACAGCAGCGCACCGTACGCCTCGACAGTGGGTGCCTGGTCCCAGGCGTCGAGCGCCCTGCCGACGGCGAGCAAGTCGTTGTCGGCGGCCGCGGCGATCTGCGACTCGGCGGCCAGTTGTCGGGAAATCGCCTGCCGGCGTTGGTCCTCGGCTGCGACCTGCCGGTTCACCGCGACCAGCCCGCCGGCGACGGCGAGCAGCAACGCCGCCGCGAGTGACACGGTCAGCCGGCGCAGCCGCCGTATCCCGCGCAGCCGGGCCAGTTCGGCGGCCTCGGCGGCGGCCACGCTCGCGGCCAGGAAGTCGACCTCCGGCGCGGACAAGTCGTTGCGGTCGACCTGGTCACGCACCAGCGCCAGCCGGGTGCCGCGCAACAGCAGGTCGGGGTCGCGGCCGGCGGTCTGCCAGTCCTCGGCGGCGACGGTCAGCCGCTGCCGCCGGATCAGTTCGTCCCGGGCCTCGGCGAGCCAGCTGTCCAGGCGCGGCCAGTTGGTCAGCAGCGCCTCGTGGCTGATTTCGACGGTGTCGGCGGCGACGGTGACCAGCCTGGCCCGTACCAGCCGGGCCAGCAGGTCGGCGTCGAACAGCCGGCTGGCGCCCCGACGGCGGGCCACCGCCCCGGTGTCGGTGACGGTGACCAGGCGCAGCATCGCGGTCCGCAGCGCGGCGCGGCCGGCGGGATCCAGGTCGAGGTGGATCCGCTCGGCCGACTCGGCGACGGCGCGGCGGATCCCGCCGGTGGCCCGGTAGCCGGCCACGGTCAGCCGCCGCCCGTCGCGCCGCTGCCAAGTCGCCCGCAGGGCGTGACCGAGCAGCGGCAGCGCCCCTGGGTCGTAGCCGGCCGGTGCCGTCGCGTTCAGGTCGGTGAGCAACAGCTCGACCAGCCCGGGTTCGATCTCCAGGCCGGCCCGCGACGCCGGCTCGGTCACCGCGCGACGCAGTTGATCGGCGTCCATCCGACCGAGGACCAGATGCCCGGCGGCCAATGCATGCGCCAGCGGCGGCAGCTCGGCGCAGTCGGCATAGAAGTCGGCGCGGACCGCGATCACAACGACGGCCGGGGCGGCGGCGCCCAGCGCGGTCACGAAGGCCAGCCGGTGGGCCGGGTCGGCGCACTCGGTGAACAGCTCCTCGAACTGGTCCACCACGATCACCAGCCGACCGTCGGCGGGCGCGGCCCGGGCGGCGAGCGCACCGAACAGCTCCGGGGCCGCGTGCACGCGCGACGCCGGCAGGTCCGCGGCGTCCGCTCCGGCGGCGACGAGCGTACGGTCGACGAGCTCGTCCAGCGGCCGGGCGCCTGGGGTCATCAGCAGCCACGGCCACCGGTCCGCCGGGCCGAGCGCACCGGCGGCGATCGCTGGCAGCACCCCGGCGCGCAGTACCGACGACTTGCCGACCCCGGACACGCCGGTGACGATCAGCGGTGGACCGCCCACCGCCTGCTCGGCGAGGCGGCTGAGCACCTGCGAGGTCTGCTCCTGCCGGCCGTGGAACCAGGGCGCGTCCTCCGGTTCGAAGGCGGCCAGGCCGGGAAACGGGCACACCGGGTCGTCGGTCGCGGCCGAGCCGGGCTCTGGCCGATCCGGGTCGGTCTGCGGTTCGGCGGGTGCCTGCACCCGGCTGCTCAGCTGGGTGACGGTGAGCAGTTGCCGGCGTACCCGGTCCATCTCGACGCGCTGCTCATGGCTGCGTTTCGCCAGTTCGCGGCGGACCTCGCCGAGCACGCGGTGGACGTCGGTCAGCATCCACCGCAGCGCGCCGACGTCGTGGCCGAGGGCATGGAAGGTGGCGGCGAGGTCGTCGCGCAGCTGCGCGTCGGTCTCGGCCGCGGCGGCCAGCGCCACCTCGACCGCGTCGATGCCCCGCAGCAGCTCACCGAGTTCGGCGCGGATCGCCCGGGACTGTTCCCCTTCGTCGGCGAGCCGGGCCAGCAGTTCCTCGGCCAGCGCCTCGCGCCACTGCGCCTCGGTGGCCCGCCGGCCGCGCATCCGGTCGGCGGTGTCGACCAACACATCGGACAGGTAGCCACCGCCGATCTGGCCGAGTTGTTCGACAGCTGCGGCGAGCAGCCCGCCGGAGCCGATTCCGGCGGCGATCGGCGCCAGCGCCGAGGCGGTGAGGAAGGCGAGGATGCCGTACGGGGTGGCGTCGCTCAGTCGTGCCCCGGAACGCCGTGCGGCGGCGCGGACCCAGTCACGTACGCCGCGGCGGGCCCGTGTGGTGGCGTCGCCGGCCCGTCCGGCATCGCCCGAGCCGGCGGCCCCATCGGAGCCGGCGGCATCGTCCGCAGCGGCACCGTCCTGATCGACCATGCCCGTCCTCCTCACCATGCGTCGTTACACAGTGAACAGCAGGCGCACCCGCAGGCGGCGAAGACGCGCCGCAGCGCGGCAGCCGCCGGCCATCGCCCGCCGCGCCATGCACCCGGGCGGCACCATAACGTCAACTAGATATCCATGATGACGGGTATCTAGACGGCTACTCCTAGCAAGAGAGTAGGGAGTGAAGCTCGGCCCAACCGGCGTCGGCGCGGGTGGGGCGGGCCAGACCTGTCGAAGGGGACGTCCTGTGACCATTTCCGCAACCCGGAAAACTCTCACCGCCGGGCTGACCGCGCTGCTGGCGCTGGTCAGTTGGCCGGCAGCGGCCCAGGCCGCCGGACCGCTCGGCGAGATCCGCCGGGCCGGTGGCACCACCGCCATCCCGGACAGCTACATCGTGGTGCTGGACGACGAGGCTGCCACCGCGCCGACGACCCGGCGGCTCGCCGACCGGTACGGCGCCACCGTGCAGCATGTGTTCGACACCGCTATCGAGGGCTTCACCGCCCGGATGAGCGCCACCGCCGCCCGCAGGCTGGCTGCCCACCCGGCCGTCGCCTACGTCGAACAGGACCACACTGTCACGCCGTTGACCGCCGGTGTACAGCTGAACCCGCCGTCCTGGGGACTGGACCGGATCGACCAGCGCAACCTGCCGCTGGACAACCGCTACGCCTACCCCACCACCGCGCCCAACGTCCACGCCTACGTCATCGACACCGGAATCCACCGCACGCACAGCGACTTCTCCGGCCGGGTCAGCACCGGCTTCGACGTGATCGACGGTGGCCCGGCCGACGACTGCAACGGCCACGGCACCCACGTCGCGGGAACGATCGGCGGCAGAGTGTACGGCGCCGCGAAGGCGGTCCAACTGGTGCCGGTACGGGTACTCAGCTGCAGCGGCTCGGGGTCGATCTCCGGGGTGATCGCCGGAATCGACTGGGTGACCGCCAACGCGATCAAGCCCGCCGTCGCCAACATGTCGATCGGCGGCGGTGCCAGCACCACGCTGGACGCTGCGGTCGTCACCTCGATCCGGTCCGGCGTCACCTACGCGGTGGCCGCCGGCGGCTCCAACACCAGTGCCTGCAACACCTCACCGGCCCGGGTGCCGGAGGCACTGACCGTCGCCGGCACGACGATCACCGACGCCAGGATGAGTTCGGCGAGCTACGGCCCCTGCCTGGACCTGTTCGCGCCCGGGATGAGCATCACCTCGACCTGGCACACCGACAACTCCGCGGTCCGGACACTCAGCGGCAGCTCGATGGCGACCGCCCACGTCACCGGCTGCGCGGCACTCGTCGCCGCCAGAAACCCGTCGTGGAGTGCGGCGCAGGTCGGTAACTACCTGATCCGCAACGCCACCACCGGCGTCGTCACCGGCCCCGGGGCGGGCAGCCCGAACCGTCTCGTCTACTGCGCCGGCTGACCGCCGGCCCGAGCGCCGAGGAGTTCGACGATGGCAACGACCGTCAACGCGCACCCGCCCACCCGTACCGGCAACGCCACCGGCCGCCGCGGCACCGCCCGCCGGATGATGGCCACCGGTCTGACGCTGATCCTGACCACCGCAGCGCTGGTCGCCGGCACCGCAGCACCGGCGCAGGCGGCCACCACCCCGGGCATCGACGTCTCACACTGGCAGGGGCTCGATCAGCTGGACCAGCGTGCGCAACAGCGGCGTCGAGTTCGCCTACATCAAGGCCACCGAGGGCACCAGCTACAAGGATCCCCGGTTCAACACCAACTACGTCGCCGCGTACAACGCCGGTGTGCTCCGGGGGGCGTACCATTTCGCGCTGCCGGACCGGTCCTCCGGCTCGGTCCAGGCCAACTACCTGGCCAGCAACGGCGGCGCCTGGTCGGCGGACAGCCGGACCCTGCCGGCCGCGCTGGACATCGAGCACAACCCGTACGGCGCGATGTGTTACGGGCTGAGCCAGTCGGCGATGCGTAGCTGGATCAGCAGCTTCCTCGACACCTACCGGTCCCGCACCGGGCGGTACGCCGTCATCTACACCACCACCAGCTGGTGGAGCAGCTGCACCGGCAACTGGACCGGGCCGTGGAGCAACCACCCGTTGTGGCTGGCCCGGTGGGCGAGCAGCCCTGGCACCCTGCCGGCCGGGGCACCGTACTGGTCGTTCTGGCAGTACACGGCCAGTGGCAGCGTCCCCGGCGTCTCCGGCGCGGTCGACCGTAACCACTGGAACGGCACCCGCGCCCGGCTGGTGGCGCTGGCCAACAACGGCTGATCTGGCTCGTCGCCCCGGCTGGACCATCCGGACCGGCCGGGGTCGGCGGCACGCCCTGCTGGTAGCGCCGCCGTCATCAGCAGCACGCCGAACATGATCGCGACCGTGACCATCCTGATGGACCGACTCTGCGGGTTGTAGAGATCGGTGACCAGGGTGGTCACCACCCGTACCCACCAGATGGCGAGCAGCAGGATCGCCGCCTCGACAACGCCCAGCACACTCAGCCGCCGGGCGAGGGTCTCCGACAGCAGGGCGAGTGCGACCACGAAGGCCAGGTCGACGACAGCTCAAGGTGGCGCGCCGTGGTGCCAGCTCGCCACGGAGTAGGCCGCGCGGGTCGGCGGCCGCCGTCACGACCTCACCGCAGGTCAATCAGCCAAAATCAACCGGCCGTGCAGGCCAGGCCGTTCACCGTGAACGAGGTCGGCCGGGGGTTGCTGCCGGAGTGGGTGCCGTTGAAGCCGATGCTGGTGCTCGTGCCGGGCGCCAGGCTGCCGTTCCAGGCCGCGTTGCCGGCGCTGACCTGGTTGCCACTCTGCGACCAGGTAGCCGACCAGCCCTGGGTCACCTGCTGGCTGCCCGGGAACGCGAACCGCAGCATCCACCCGTCGATCGTCGACGCACCGGTGTTGGTGATCGTCACCGATCCGGTGAACCCGGTGGACCAGTCGTTGGTGGTGTAGTCGACCCGGCAGCCCAGCACCGGCGGGCCGCCGGTCGGAGTCGGCGACGGTGACCCAGTCGGGGGCGGGGTCGGAGTCGGTGTCGGGGAGACTGACGGCGATGGGGTGGGCGAGACCGACGGCGACGGGGTCGGGGTGGGGGTGGGCGAGACCGACGGCGTGGGGGTGGGCGACGGTGGTGGGCCATCCGGCTCCTGTCCCCAGATGAGGGTGCCCGCCTCGTAGAGCGGGACCGCTCGGTTCGGCCCGGCGGCCGCCTGGTAGGACGGGTCATTCGCCGGATTCCAGGTGCCGCCCTCAGCAACCCCGATCTTCAACTGCACCTCCATCCGGTGCGCCGACTGACCGGCCGGCGCGATCGTGTGGCCGGAGCAGTCGACCTCGACGTACCACAGGTCGCCCGAATGCTGCCGGGCCTCGGTGGGTTTCGGACACCCCTGGCTGTACGGGCTGCTCACCTGCAGCGCACCTGCACCGTCGCGGACGAAGTAGTACCGGAACGTCGCGGCGGTCAACGCCCGGGCGGGGAAGGCCGACTTGTTGTAGATCATCACCTTGACCCCGGTCGACCGGGTCTCGTTCTGCATGACGGTCGTCTCGATGGAGATCTCGTCGATGTCCGGCGTCTCCGGTTGCGGGAAGTCGGGCAGCGGCGTACCGCCGTACTCCTGATGCAGCCGGACCAGCGCGGAGGTGAAGCCGGCGTTGTAGTCGGTGGCGACTTCGTTCATCACGTAGTCGTCGCGGCGGTCGGTGTACGCGTCGTCCGGCGCGGACGGACCGCCGACCAGCGCCCCGTACAGCACGTGCCGGGTCTCCTCGGGCACCTGCATGCTGTCCCACCAGGAGCCGTGCGCGGTGCGGTGGTGTGGGTTACGCGGCGAGTTCGCCCCGAACCCGATGACGTAGCTGGAGTTGCGCGGATTGTCGCCGAGCGCGTAGTCGATCTGCCGCACGGCGAAGTCGTGGTAGCGGGTCCGGCGGGTCGGGTCGGTGATGCTGTCGCTGTAGACGAGCGCGGCGAAGGCGGTGTTCGCGGCGTAGCGCAGCGCCCCCCAGGTGTCGAGGACCGCCATCCCGCCCGGTGAGGTACGCACCTTCTCTCCGTTGACGCCGACGGTCCAGTAGTCCAGCCACCGGTTGGCATCGTCGACGTACTTCTGCTTGCCGGTCAGGTTGGCCAGCAGCACGTACGCGCCGAACTGCTTGTTGTCCCAGGCGAGGGTCCACTTGTAGGCCCGGGTGTCGGTCTGCGGCTCGGTGCCCAGGTCGTCGTACTCGGCTTCGGCCTTGGCCAGGTAGGACGCCTCCCCGGTGGCCCGGTGCAGCCAGATGGCGCCCCACACCAGTTCGTCCTGGTATCCGCTCCACGACCGGTAGAAGCTGGTCGCGTCGGTGATGCACTCGTGGTACGCCCTGCGCACGGTATCGGCGAAGGTATAGAGCTGCCGGGCGTGGCTGACCAGGGTGTCGGCGTACGCCGGATCGGTCGGCCGGAAGACCATCGACGACGCGGCCATCGCGGCCGCCGTCTCCGCCGCCAGATCCGAGCCACCGCAGGTCGCGTCGATGCGGTACGCCGGACGCGCCATCGGCATCACCTCGGCCGGTCCCCACCACTTGTGGTCGTCGTCGCCCTTGCCGACCTGGCCGTAGAGCACGTTGGGCGACGGATGCGCCTTGATGAAGTAGTCGTTGACGAACCGCAGGTTGTTCAGCAGGTGCGGCAGCTGCCCGGAGTCGGCGTAGCCGACCCGGTATTCGACCGCGCCCCAGGCGAGCATGGTGGTGGTGAAGGCCATCGGGAATCCGAACTTGACGTGGTCCCCGGCGTCGTACCAGCCGCCGGTGAGGTCGAGGCCGACGTCCGCCCCGTCGTCGAGTGCCGAGTCCGCCCGCCAGGAGACCCGGTTCCACTGCGGCAGCGGGCCGGACTGCTGCGCCTCGTAGAACAGCAGTGACTTCTGCAGCGCCTCCCCGTAGTTGAACGGTGGCGCCGCTGCGGCACCGGGTCGCGGGACTGCGGCTGTCGCGGCTACGGCGGTGAGCAGGATGGCCATGCCGGTGGTCGCCAGCCTGCGCCGCCAACGGGTCCGGCCGGCCGGCCGATTGTCTGCGCGCACTACACTCGCTCCTGTCCGTGGAGCCGCGCGCGGCAACGCGTCGTGGGAGGACACCGGGGGGCGGATGTGGGCGCATCCGCCCCCCGCCTCATGCCGGTCGCGCTGTCGCGGCGGTCAGCGGCCGGGCCGCCGGTGGGGTGCGGGGCCGGCCGGTAGATGGCGGTTGATGGTTCTCGGCTGACGGTTCACAGGGGTCACGGTGTCCAGCTGACACCGACGCGATGAGAGCGCTCCCATCGACAGGAAACGATTGCCACGCGTACCGATGATTCAACCGCCTGGGCCCGGCTTTGGGAAGCCCGTAACCACGATCAACCGGCACCGGAATAGGGGCGAGGTCTCCTCCTGCCGTCCTACAGGAGGAGACCCCGCCGTGCCACCCGGGACCTCGCGTCCAACGCACCGGACCCGCACCAGGACCGGGACGTCGGGGCAACCGCCTAGGTCGTGGTGGCGGGAGTCGGTGCCGAGATGTCGACCGGCCGATCGACCAACGGCACCGTGACGCTCATCATTTCCCCGTCGCGCTCGACCGGACCCGGCCGGTGCAGCCGGGCCAGGGTACGCAGCATGCCGAGATCGTCGGCGGCGACGTGTGCCACCAACGCCGCCTGCCCGGTCCGACCGGCGTGGCCGGCCAGTCGGCGCAGCAGCGCCGTGCCGACTCCACGCCGGCGCCACCCATCCTCGACCAGCAGTCCGACCTCGCCGAGGGCACCCTCGACGATCAGTTGCCCGGCGCCGACGATCCGGTCCGCCGCCGCGCTGGGGTCGACCGCGACCAGCAGCACCCCCCGGGGCTGTTCCAGCATCCGCCGCAGCCGGGCGGCGACGACCTCGGGCGGTCGGCCGACCAGACCGGGCGTGCCGCTCTCCGGCGAGCACCGGACCACCATCGCGTGCAGCGCGTTGAGATCGTCGGAGACCGCCGGCCGCAGCTGCAGCTCGGCACCGTCCGGCATCATCAGCGTCACCTGATCGCCGGTCCGCCGGTTGACCGCCGCCGCCAGCTCGACCAGGGCCTGAGCTCGGGCGAACTCGGCCGGAGTGAAGCTCGGCTCCCGCCGGACGACGTCGTAGCAGCCGCCCGCCGGATCCGGCAGCCGCATCGTGTCCGTCGACCGGGCAGCCGCCTGCGAAGCTGGCGCCGGCCGCCAGGTCACCGAGCCGGCACCGAGCAGGGTACGCAGCACGTCACCGAGCGCCTCCGGATCGCGGACCAGCCGGTTGGCCAGGGCGAGCGCCCGGGTGGGCTGGTCGGCCAGGCCCCGGGCCTCGGCGCGGGCGGCCCAGGCGTCCCGGCCCCGGCCACGCTCCACGGCGGCGACGAGATCCTTTTCGGTCATCGCGTCGGGCGCGTCGACGAGAAAATCGTCGACCGCCCCGGCCTCGGTGGTGTGCACCTGCACGGCGAGGATGTTGACCGCACGCAAGGCCAGGCTGGCGGTCAGCACGGCCAGGTAGCCCGGCCGGTCGTCGACCGTCGCTCTGATCCGCCACAGCGCCATGGCTGCTCCTCTCCCCAGGTGCTCGGTGCCCGCTTGGTCAGCGCCGCACTGCGCCCGTTTCCTACCTTGCCGCCGCGCTGTTTCCCTCAGGTTGCCCGGCGGTGACTTCTCGCGGTGCCGTCTGCGACCTGCGTCTCACCGCCTGGCGGCGACCGGATCGGCGGTCACCAGATCCAACCGGTCGCCCAGGATCACCGTCGCCGCCCGGACCAGCTGCGCTATCCGGTCCACCTCGGTGACGTGAAACGCGGCTGCCGGCAGACCGTCCCCATCGACCCGGGACACGATCAGCACCAGGCCGGCCCGACCGAACGGCACCGAGGCGTACCGCACCCCGTCCGGACCGTCCATCGGCCGGGCCCGCAACGGAGTGACCTCGGGCAGCCGCAGCGGCACCGGCGCCCGCCAACTCGCGTAGGCGACGGCCGGTTCGCCGCCGGTAGGTGGCTCGTCCATCGGCACGGTCAGGCCGGTGATGAAGTCGTCGTCGGGCAGCTGCCCACCGTCGAACCGCGACTCCGCACCGGGCGTCGGAGCGGGCCCGGCCAGGCCGGCGGACTGCGCCGTAGCGGCACCGGCCGGCGGCCGCGACGCACTACGGATCGCCCAGTCGGCCGGCACCACGGCCGCCGCCGCCCAGTCGGCCGCCAGCAGCCCCGGCACCGCGTCGACCAGCGTGGCCAGGCCGTCGACCGGATTGGCGGCGACCTGGGCGAGCAGTTCGGCGTCCTGGCCTCCGGTCACCGGAGTGCCGATCGCCCGCCACACGCCGTCGACCTGAACGCCGGGAATCGCCGCCAGTCCAGCGAGCAGCCGGTCGACCCGGGCGGCACCCGGCCACACCACGGTGAAGTCGTCCACCGCCCGACCACCCAGCCGCTCCAGCACGGTCACCTGGACGATGTCGGCGCCTGCGACGCCGAGTGTGCGGGCCACCTGGCCGAGTGCGCCGGGCCGGTCCGGCAGGGTCACGCGAACCCTCAGCAACATGTCAGTCCTCCCGTAGCGCAGGCCGGCCCCTCCCCCGGTCGACAACTACCCTGCCCGATGACCATTTCATCCCTGTTGCGATGACATGACTCGGCAGGTAAACCGCTGGAGAACGGGGTTGGACACGCTGCACCATCACCCGTTCGGATGATCTTCACCGGTCGGCCGAGTCGCGGTCAGGCCGAGTCGCGGGCCACCATGTGGGTCTCCAGCAGGACGTACGGGACCTGCAGCTCATCGTGCCGGATCCGGGACAGCAGCAGTCGGGCCATCTGCCGGCCCATCTCCTCCACCGGCTGAAAGACGGTGGTCAACGGCGGATCGGACTGCCGGGCGATCGGGGCGTCCTCGAATCCGACAACCGCCACGTCGTCGGGCACCCGCCGGCCGGCCTCACGCAACGCCCGCAGCGCGCCGCAGGCCATCAGGTCGGACGCGACGAACACGGCGTCCAGATCGGGATGGCGCTCCAGCAGCTGGCGCATCGCCGCAGTGCCGCTGCCCTCGCTGAAGTCGCCGTACGCGACCAGGGATTCGCCACCCGGCGGGCCGCTGTGCCGGATCGCCTCGTGGTAGCCGGTCAACCGGGCGACGCCGACCCCCATGTCCTGCGGGCCGGCGATGGTGGCGACCCGCCGCCGGCCGCCGGCCAGCAGGTACTCGACCGCCAGCCGGGCGCCACCGGCGTTGTCGACGTCGACGAAATAGGCCGGACGCGCGTCCGGATGCAGCATCCGAGCCGGCCGGCCGCCCAGAACGCTGGGCAGACCGCGCTGTTCGAGCAGGGTAGGCAGCGGATCCGCGTCGTGCAGTGACAGCAGCAGTACGCCGTCGACGTGCTGATTGGTCAGATGGTGCTCGACCCGCTCCCGTTCGGCGGGTGACTGGGCCATGGCCAGCCAGAGCTGCATCGGGGTGTCGAGCAGCCCGGAGCTGATACCCCGGACGATCCCGGCGAAGAAGGGTTCACCGAAGACCCGCTCCTCGGATTCGGAGACCACCAACGCGACCGAGTCGGTCCGTTGAGTGACCAGCGCCCGGGCTGCCCGGTTCGGTACGTACCCCAACTCGGCGATCGCCTGCTGTACTGCTGCTCGCGCCTCGGGGCTGACCTGCGGCGAACCGTTGACGACACGGGACACCGTGCCCCGCCCGACCCCGGCACGCGCGGCGACCGCGTCGAGGGTGGGCCGCCCGAGTGACCGGGTGCGCTGGGTTGTCATCGTCTGTTCCTCCGACCCTGGGCCGCGCGGCGC
>NZ_JBSWXD010000028.1:0-48498 GCF_056160425.1 Micromonospora sp. ABR4_055 | reverse complement strand
GATTGTCGGCAGTGTAAGATGTGGAGAAGAAACAGGGCCGCAGGGTGCGCAGCAGGTCGGCGGCGGCGGCGACCCGGGCCACGCCGGGCCGGTTTCGCACGTCGAACAGCCGGCGGGCGGCGGCGACCCGTTCGTCGGCGTCGAGGAGTCCACCGGGGACGATCCGCATCGCCCGCCAGAGCTCGTCGAGCTGCTCGGCCGGCAGCCGGGCGATCTGCTGCGCGGCCTGGTCGAAGCGGCCGACCACCCGGTGCGGGTCGGGCTCACCGGCCAGGAGCTTGTCGAGCACGTCGCCGCACGCCGTCGCCGCCCGTTCGTGCAGGTCGTCGCCGGCTGCGGTGACCCCGATCCGGTACGCGGTGGCCAGCAGCGCCGCCAGCGGGCTGGTCTGCCACAGCCTCGCCTCGTCGGCTGCGCCGAGGTAGGCCAGCGGCGGTAGCGCCACCAGCGCGGAGTGCACCAGCGGGGCCACCAGTTCGGACGCGGGTGACCGGGAGCGGGTCAACGCGGTCAGCGCGGCGACCGGGTGTCGGCGCAGCACGGCGGCGGTGTCGCGGACGGCGACGGTGACGCCGTGGCGGCGCAGGTCCTCGGCGCGGCGGTACAGCGGGAAGATCAGCGGGGCGACGTCGGGGCGGTCCGGCAGGTCGGTCAGCCCGGCCAGGTGACGCGACAGCGCCGTGTCGGGGGTGTCGGGCAGCGGCGGGTCCCAGTCGCCGTCGACGGTGAAACTGTTGTCCTGTCCGGGCCAGCCGGGCCAGGGTTCGGGCAGCCACGGGTCGTCGACGCGCAGCAGCACCGCGAGCGGCCCGGCCCGGGTCAGGTCGGCGGGCAGCGGCTCGCTGGCCAGGTCGGTGCCGATCGGGGTGACGTGCGGTGGCCGCCACGGGGCCAGCACCTGGTAGACGCCGGCGGTCAGCCCGTTGACCGGGCTGGCGTCGTCGAGGGCCAGCTGGTCGTCTTTGAGGTGGACGGTGCCGGCGAGTTGTCGGGGCAGGCACCGGGCGACCGGGAACTGTTGGCCGCCCAGGCGGACCGAGAGCTGGGCGGAGCCGCAGACCCGGACGGTGTCGGCGATCGCGGCGAGCGGGAACCGGGCGAGTGGCTGGCCGTAGGTGGCCCGGGAGGCGACGGTCTGCCGTTGCTGGCCGCCGCTGGCCACGACGAGGTCGGCGTCGACTGCCGCCGGCAGCCGGACCAGCAGTTCGCCGTCGCCGACGGTTTCGGTGTCCAGGCGCAGCGGCTGCAGCGTCCACGGGGTGGTGCGGCCGGCGCTGACCCACTGGACGGACATGTGCGGCGGGGTGACCCGTACTGTCGCGGTGTGTCCGGCGGCGGTGAGCTGCACGTCGGCGCTGGTCTGGGTCGGGTCGAGCCGGGTCAGCGGCGGGTCGACCCGCAGCGCCGACGCGGTCGCGCCGAGCCGGACGGTCGCCGGCGCGAGTCCGTCGGGCCGCAGTTCCCGCCACACCGGGTGGCCGGTGACGGTCAGCCCTTCGGCGAGGTCGATGGTGCGTGACAGGCCCCGGCCGAGGGGGCCCCGGACGGTGATCTCGTAGCTGCCGACGAGTGGCCGGGGCAGCTGCTGCCACGGGTCGGTGACGGTGTCGTCGGTGATCCGCACACTGGTGGCGGGGAGCAGTTCGGCGCCGCCGGGCCGGCGGAGGCGGATCGACCATTCGGTGGCCACGCCGGCCTCGGTCGGCAGGAACAGTCGCGGCGCGGCACCGTATACGGGGGTGCCGGCGAGGCTGGCGACGTCGGGCAGCGGCGGGCTGAGGCGCAGCTGGGCTCGCCGGGCGGTGCCGACTCGCCGGTCCGGTCCGTCGGCGATCCGCAGCGCGGTGACCTGCGCCAGGTCGACTCGGCGCAGGGTCCAGCCGAACCAGCCGTACGGCACCGGCAGGTCGTCGTCGGCCGCCGGGCCGGCACCAGCTGCGCCAGTGGACGCGGTGGCGGCATGGTCGATGTGCAGCATGACCGGCTGGTTGTTGCCGTCGTGCGCCGCGTGCAGGATCCAGACCGGCTCCGGCGGCAGGCTGGAGGTCAGCGGCACCCGTCGGCCTTCGTCGGTGAAGATCAGCATCGGTTCGCGGGGGTCGATCAGGTCGAGTTCGAACTCCCGCTCGATCGCGGCGAGTTCGACGGTTACCTGCCGCACCGGCCGGGAGATCGTCGCGACGGCCGGTGGCGCGGTGTCGACGTCACCTGGGATCCGGGATCGGCTGATGATCGTGTGGACGTCCTCGCCGGCCCGGACCCGCCATTCGACCCGGCCGCCGGGTGCGTCGGGCACCGCCGGCAGCCGCACCAGCAGGCCCCGGCCGTACGGCTCCAGCTCCACGTACGGTCGGGGGGTCGCCGCCGCCCCGCCGGTGCCCCCGGCGGCGGGGCCGGTGCGGGTCGCGGTGCCGGCCCAGTCGAGCTGCCCGTCGTCGACGCAGCGGCGGGCCTGGTCGATCAGGTACGGCGGCAAGCCGAGCCCGTCGGCGGTGAACGCCGGCGCGCGGAACCGGTCCAGCAGGTCGATGCAGCGGTCGACGAGGTCCTCGGCGTATTCGCCGCCGTGCTGCAGCAGCCGCCGCACCGGCATGTCGAGGGTGTTCAGTCGCGATTCCCGGCCGGGTGTCAACGCCCAGGCGAAGAAGTCGGCGACAGTGGTGCCGGGTTCGCGAGACTGTCGTTGCAGCAGCAGGTTCAGCAGATCACCCAGGCAGTAGGCGGGAATCCCGCCGTGCATGAGGATTTCACCGACGTTGATCTGCGGCAGGCCGGGGAATCGGGCCAGGCCGAACTGGTCCAGGTTGGCCCGGAACGCCGCCCCCCAGGCGGTCTGGTCGACCTGGTGGCGGGTGTGCTCACGCACGGCACCCCAGTAGTTGCCCTGCTCGTAGCGGGACGCACCGATCCCGCTGAGGCCGACCAGCAGGCAGGCCGGGTAGCGGTAGTGCAGGCATTGACGCTGCTCATACTCGCTGCCCACGCCGTACAGTTTTCCCAGCGCACTGACCGCTCGGCGGGCTTCGAGCTCGGGCACCGCGATCTCGGCGACCAGCGATACCGCCCGCAGCGCCGGCGCCCACTCACGCTCCCGATCGTGGAGATAGTCGGATGCCCGCACCACGGTCCCCCTGACGAATAGGCGATCTGGGCCGTATCGCGACTATGCAGATGTATCGGCAGCAACTCAAGGAAACAGGTCCCTCCGGAACCTGACCGTGTCCGTTCGGTCAGCGCCGTCGGGCTGACAATCCCATCACACCCGCCGACGCGGCCGGCACGGCAGGCACCGACGACGGGTGTCAGCGCCGCGCCGGCCGCAGCCGCCTTCTATCACTGGTACGGGTCGGTCCCGTTGACGGCACGCGCCGATTCCCGCACTCCGGGCCGGGTCAGCGCCTGTTTGTAGATCGCGATCGCCACCATCCGGCCGTCGCGTCCACCGCCGACGATCGTGGCGATGACGCCGATCACCGGCGACTCGTCGCTGTCGTCGCCGTAGCGGATGTCAGACACCCGTACCCGCATCGAACAGTCGCCGTACACCCAGTCGGCCTTGCCCAGGTGCAGCGTCTCACCGACCCGCAGCGGCTCGTCAGACATCGTCGTCGTCCTCCCCGTGCGGGTAGCCGTCCGGCATCAGCCCGGACAGCTGCAGCACCGCCCGCACCCGCCGGGCCTTCCCCGGATCCCAGCGGTCGAGGATGACCAGCGACCGCAGGAACGGCCGGCACGGCGCGGCGACGTCACAGGTGCGGCATTCGCCGAGCCGCGCCGACGGCAGATGTTCGGCGATGTCGATCCGCGCCCGGTGCACCGCCTGCGCCACCACGGTGTCACCGGGGTCGAGCGCGGCGTCGAGCGCACTGGCCGGGGCGGGGGCGACCGCACGGGCGGCGGTCAGCCGGAACCGCGGGTCGCGGCCGATGTCCGTCTCCCCCGGCGTGCGTCGTGGCAGCGGCGGCCGATTGGGGGTCGCATCGGTACGCCGTGGCGTCCCGATCGACGTGTAGCGGGCCAGCCGGGGCGTCCCGCCGATCCCGTCGTTCCTGTGCACCACCAAGATCCTCCTTGGATAGCCAATGAGTCGTGACATCCACCCTGGACTCGGTGTCACGGTTGGCGGAACCCGACCGGTGACCCCGTGCACGCCGGGAGTCCCATGACGCGAACCTCGACCAGCACGAGGGAAACTGAGGGATGCGAAAGCCTTGCAACGTCAAGAGTCCATCTGATAGAAGCCCGAAGATCAATTACTCAACCTGATCTTGCAGTTGTCCACAGGACCGAAATCCATGCTGGACGCCTCAGCGCTCGTCGAGGAAGATGATTGGCGAAATCACGCAACGGGGACGCCTCTCGGCGATGTCTCCACCGCGTGTGCACGAGGGAATCCGAGGGATGCGAGGGGCTTGTGAGCGGCAGCGAGTATCTGATATCGGAGCTACGGCGAGTACGCGAGTCGATGGGTCTCACCCAGGAGTCGTGGGGCGAGCGCGTCCACTTCTCCGCGAAGCACGTCGGCTCCATCGAGCGCGGCGAACGCCCCGCCCTGCCCAACTACCTGGGCATGGTCGACAAGGTGTTCGGCACCGCCTTCATGAAGTTCTACCGCGAGTTCGTCATCGGCGAACACGCTCCCGTGTGGTTGAAGCCATTCGTCGATTACGAGGCGCGAGCGACCCTACTTCGCGTCTTCCACCCGTTCGTCGTGCCCGGACTGTTGCAGACCGAGGCGTATGCCCGGGAGGTGCTGCGGATCTTTGACGAACCCGCATCCGATCTTGACGCTCTGGTCCAGGCAAGAATTGCCAGACAGTCGATCTTGACCAAGGACAGCCCGATCCGGCTTGTCGCGGTGGTTGACGAGCTGGTCTTCCATCGTGAAGTTGTCAGCCGAGAGGTGATGCGGGAACAGGTCGACGCGCTGGTGTCCGCATGCGAGCTGCCCAATGTCCAGGTACATGTGATCCCGCTCGGCACTGGCCTCTACGCCGGGCTTCATGGCGGCCTGGTGCTCGCGACTGTCGAGGGGCGTACTGTTGGGTTCCTGGACGGCTACCTACGCGGTCGGATCATCGAGGCCCCGTATGACACGGCCAAGCTGGAGGACGCGTGGGAGTCGACCCGAGGACATGCCCTGCCGTACCAGCAGAGCCTAGACCTGATCAAGAGGATGGCCGAGAAATGGACATGAACGGTGCACTATGGCACAAGTCGAGCCGCAGCGACACCAACGGATGTGTCGAGGTGGCCGAGAACCTGCCCGGTCGGGTATACGTACGGGACACCAAGGACCGCGACGGCGGCACCCTCGCCTTCGCCCCGGCTGCCTGGCGGTCGTTCCTCGCCGAGATCACCGTCAACCGCTGAACCACCGGCCGGCCGGCAACTGACCGGCCCGGCCACCGGCGCCACCGTAGCCCCTTGTCCGGCCCACGACGCGGGCCGGACAGGGGCTGACGCCGTACCGCCGGCCAATCTCACACGTTCATCAGCAGCAGCATCGTCGCCATGCCGGCGCTCATGACGCCGTAGCTCAGCAGATGCAGCCGATGGTTGGACGTCGTCGCGGCACGGTACAGCCACCACAGCGCGCCGGCCGCGCTCAGGACCACGAAGACGACGTTTGTCAGGTCCGCCCACGCCGGAGTCTGCGTGGGCGTCGCCCCGGCAGCGGCTACCCCGTGCACGTGCCCGGAGCCACCGCCGATCCCCATCTCCGACATCAGGGTCGGCATCGCCGCGAGCATCCAGATCATCGCCAGGTTCTGCGTGACGTGGCCCAGCACGTCGATGCGCTCCGATCTGCCACGCGCCCGCCCGTACCCGGGCAGCAACGCGAGCACCAGGATGCCGAAGATCGCGACCTGCGCCCAGGCGACCACGCCACCCACCATCAGCCAGGCCATCAGGATCATCGCGGCGCTCATCACGCAGTGATTGATATCGATCAGCTCCGCGTCAGAGAACGCCTGGTCACGCGACACGCCACGGCGACGAATCACCAGGTCACCGACGCAGACGAGCCCGGTCAGCAGAAAAACGATCGTCAGGACGGGAACCCAGGGCGTCTCCAGCACGACTCTAGCTAGTACCACAGGCCAAGCCGCCGAACAACGGGACGATCAGGGAAAGGGCCCACCGCGATGACCACCGTAGAAGCCGAGACACCGCCCTCCGGGGATACCCCGCCCGGGGAGGCACCCCCGTCCCCGGCCCGGCCGCGCAAGACCAACTGGTTCGCCGCGTTCTGGCGCTGGCACTTCTACGGTTCGGTACTCGTCATACCCGTACTCTTCTGCCTCGCCGTCAGCGGCATGACCTACATGTTCCGGGCAGAGGTGGACGCCCTCGCCCACCCCGGGGTGCTGCAGGTGCCGGTGGCCGACGGCGCCGAACGAACGGCGCTGTCGGCCCAGGAGGCAGCCGTCCGCGCGGAATTCCCGGACCGCCCCATCCTGTCCGTGCAGGACGGCACCGGCGACCGGGCGACCCTGTTCGTCGCCGGGCTCGAAGACGGCAGCAGCACCAACATCTACGTCGACCCCTACACCGCCACCGTCACCGGCGAACTCAGCCAGGACCAGCTCATCTCCACCTGGGCCGAACGCGTCCACGGCGACCTGCTCATCGGCGACGGCGGCTTCGGCGACCGCATCGTCGAACTCGGTGCCTCCTGGGCCATCGTGCTGACGATCACCGGGTTCATCATCTTCTTCCTCGGCCGCCGGGCGCGCAGTGGCGCACAGACCAAAGGCAAGCGCGGTGCTCGGCTCCGCAGCTACCACGCCCTCGTCGGGCTCCCCGTCGGCCTCGGCATCCTGCTGCTGGTCGTCTCCGGGCTGCCCTGGACCGGTGTATGGGGTGCTCAGGCCCAGCAGATCGCCGCCGACTCCGGCTCCGGGCTGTGGGGCGACGACCCCGGTGCCGAATCCACCATCCGGCAGCAGATCGAGGACGCCGACGGTCAGTCGGCTCCCGCCGGGTGGGCCTCCGGCAACGCCCCGCAAGGCAGCAGCACCGGAAGCGGCACCCCGATCTCGATCGACCGGGCGGTCGGCGCGGCCCAGGCGCTGGGTGCCCCCGGGCCGTATCTCGTCCTCTACCCGGAGGGCGAGACCGGGGTGTTCAGCGTGATGAGCAGCCAGTGGTACGACGTCGGCAATCCCGCCGAATCCGACGTGACCCAGGAGACGACGATCCACGTCGACCAGTACAGCGGCGACGTCGTCGGCCAGTACGGCTACGACGACTACAGCGCGATGGCGAAGGTGGTCTCGCAGGGCATCGCCCTGCACGAAGGACGCCGCCTCGGCACCTTCAACACGATCATGTCCACACTCTTCTGCCTCGCCGTGATCTTCATGTGCGTCACCGGGCCCATGATGTGGTGGACCCGCCGGGCCACCGCCTCCGGCCTCGCCGCACCGCGGGCGAAACTCCCGGTCTGGGGCAACTGGGTGCTGCTCGCCGCGATGGTCGTACTCGGCGTCTTCCTGCCCTTGTTCGGTCTTTCCCTGCTGGTCGTCCTGGCGCTGGACCAGCTCCTCATCCGCCGGGTGCCCGCGCTGAAGTCCTTCTTCGGCACGGTCTGACCGGCACCTTCTCCCCATCTCGGGTCGACCGCAGTGGCACCGGTCGACCCGAGATGGTAGGGCTCAACGGGTCACGCCTTCGCTTTACGTCCTCGGGTCGCCTTCGGT
This sequence comes from Micromonospora sp. ABR4_055, assembly GCF_056160425.1. Lineage (NCBI taxonomy): Bacteria > Bacillati > Actinomycetota > Actinomycetes > Micromonosporales > Micromonosporaceae > Micromonospora > Micromonospora sp. ABR4_055. The sequence continues at coordinate 40,792 of NZ_JBSWXD010000028.1, read as the reverse complement.
GGGCGCCACGAGGTCAACGCCTCGTCGGTCAGGTGCAGCCGGTTGGTGGTCTCGTCGAGGAAGCCGGCGTAGATGTCAGCCGGCGACGCGCTCCACGCCACGTCGAACTCGCTGTGCCACTGCTTCACCCACGGCAGCACCTCACGCAGACCGGCGACCAGCGGCAGCAGCCGGTCGGTCTCCCAGCCGTCCTCCTGCTCACGGGCCACGATCAGCGTGGCGAGCGCCTGCGCCTGCTCCCGGTGGTCCCACCCGGCCCAGCCGAGCAGCAGCGTCGGATCACCGTCGCGGCTCGCCCCCGGGTACGAGATGAACCGCTCCTTTGGAACATCCAGCTTCCCCCGATGCCGCCAGTAGCTGTTCTTGACGAAGTCGGCCGACGTGTACTTCGGCGGCACCGGGATCCGCTCCCGCACCCGCTTTTTCGCCGGCTCGTCCGGCTGGGCGTCCTCCTCGCGCTGCAGCTGCCACACCTGCTCCCAGTCGGCCCGCTTCACCAGGCCGGACGGCTTGTAGCGCAGCGCCGCCAGGTGCGGCACGTGCTCGTCGGCGACCAGGTCGACGATGACCTTGCCGAGATCCTGGCCGGGCGCGTACAGCTGGGCGACCGCCAACACGTCGGCGTCACGGCGCAGCTCGTCGGCCAGCTCGGCGGCGGTCAACGGCCGTGGCTGCTCCATCCCGTCGACGGTGTGGAACCACAGCTCGCGCGCCTCGCACCGGTCCAGCAGCCAGTCCCGCAGCGCGGCCTGCTCCATCTTGTCCCAGCCGTCGGTGGACCAGCGCCGCTTGCACTCGGGCCGCTCGATCAGCCCGATGTTGCGGTTGCTCTCGATGACGTCGATCCGCCGCTGCACCACCGCCCGGTACTCCTGCGGCCAGTGCGCCGGGATCTCGGTGATCGGCGTCGACCCGTGCCGGTCGAACCACTGCGTTTCCGCTTCGCCGGCCGCAACCTTGCGGGCCAGCACGATCTCGAACGCCCGCTCCCCCAGCCGTAGCTGCGGCACCGACCCGGCCGGCGCGGTGAACTCCTCATCGAGCAGCCCGTAGAGCTGGTACACCTGCCAGTCCAGCTCCTCCTGTAGCGCGACCATTCGCGCCCGCGTCGAATGCCACTCATCGCGCGCCGCCACCAACCGGTCCCGGGTAGGCACGCTCTGGGCGGCGACCGCCGCCGGGCTAACCGCCGCGAGCCGCTGCGCCAGCGAGTCGATCTGCTGAGCCAACCCCAACGGGTACGCCGCCGGCAACGGAAACTCCTGCAGCTTCGTCCCCGTGAACTCGTACCGGTGCTCCCACAGTTCGTCAGAGATCCCGCCACCGATACCGCCGTTGCCCTTGCTCTGGCTGACCTGCTTGAGCCAGAAGCACGCCGTCGAGCTGTTGAGTACGCCGAGCAACCGCAGGTGATCCTCCTCCGACGCCCCCTCCCCCAACTTGATCACCGGCGCCGACTGCTTGAAGACCTTCCCACCCCGGTCCAACACAAAATGATTGTGCGTCGCCACAAAAGCTAGGCAAATAGTCCACTCGTGAACGTTCCTGTCACGGGTGAGCTGATGCCATTCATACCAAGGCCGACCCTCTTCGAAGTAGGTCAGCTTCGCGAACGTCGCCCGAGTTCCCATCACAAAGCGACACGGCCAGAGCCAGCGGTAGTGGGCACCCTTATGATCGAGCGGCAGAAGATCGAAGCGATCCGAATACGGGAAGTAGGACCAATCACCATCGCTACATAGCCAGTCACGCAGCTCGTCACCCACGACAAGGCGACGATTCAACGATAAATCGCCAACCCGACGCGACCATGCACGGCGGTCCGCGAGCATAACTTCATCTGCATTCGTCATGCCGAGCACGCCAATTCTGGCAGTCCTGCTGATCAGCCTCGTCTGGGATTGATCGATCTGCTCCTTTAGGCCACCTGCGCCGCCGCCACTGAGGCTCCAGGGAAAGGTGGCGAGGTGTGGGCGGGGGGTGTCGGCGACGCTGACCCATTGGCTTTCGGAGCCAGGCTGGCCGATCTGGTCGACGACGGCCCGCCAGACGTGGCCCCTACTCGGGTTCTCCGGGGCGCTGGGCTCGCCACGGATGCCCATGACGGTCCGGATGGTGCCCGGGCGACTGCGGTTGGTGTTGCGGCCGACCAGGATGACCGTCGGCGTGCCGTGGCCGGGAATGTATGCCCCAGAGGTGTCGATGACGTGGGTCAGGTTGACGTCGATCGCGAAGAGTTTCTCGATCAGCTTCTTGCCGAACTCACGCTTCATGAACGAGTTCGCGGTGATCTGCCCGACGAAGCCCGCGCTCTTGCCGTCGCCACCGCCCGACTTTGCCAGGTTGAAGAAGCGCTGCGCGAACGGCACTGACAGTGCGTACTTGCCGGAGCAGGCGTCGTACATCTCTCGGTACGCCTCGTTGAGGCCCTTGTCCTTGACGGTGATGTAGGGCGGGTTGCCGACCACCACGTGATAGCGGCCGACCTCGCGGATGCCGGGGTGCTCGTCGATGTCCTCGGTGGCGTAGGCGAACTCGACCATCGGGTCCTCGCCGAACAGGGTGCCGGCCCGGTGCTTGATCAGGGCGTCGCCGACTGCGACGTGCATGGGGAAGGTGTAGCCGGCGACGTCGGCGAGGGACTTGAAGCCGCAGGCTTGGATCGCGGCGATCAGCAGCCGGAAGCGGGCGATCGACACGGCGAACGGGTTGATGTCGATGCCGTGCACCGCGTCCAGGGCGAGCCGGACCCGTTCCTGCGGGTCCCGGTTCGGGGCGTGCTCCTCCCACTGCTTCAGCAGCCGGTCGAACGCGCCGAGCACGAAGTGCCCGGAGCCGCAGGTCGGGTCGATCATCTTGACCACGTCGTGGCCGAACTCGTCGATCGCCGGAGTCAACGTCAGGTCGAGGATGAACTCCTCGACGAAGTCCGGGGTCTGCAGCAGCGCGTACGTCTTACGGGCCGCCTCGGACAGGTCCTGGTAGAGGTCGCCGAGGAACCGCGTACCCCAGTCGGGGTCGGTGAAGTCGTGCACCAGTGCGCCGTCCGCGCCCCGGGTCCGCCAGAACGCGACCAGCGCCTTCGCCGCGTCGTGCGAGAGCGGGATCTGGTAGAGCGGGTTGTGCCGCTTGTCGAACAGTGACCGGCCGGCCTGGCTGGCGGCGATCGCGTCGAAGGCGGACAGCAGCCAGCCGCGCAGCGTCTCGTGTGGCTGGTCGCGGAAGAACTGCGCCTCTGCCTCCTCGGCGATCACCATCCGCTCCCCCGGCCCGGCCAGGTACGGATCGGTCAGCAGCGAGTTGTCCTCACAGAAGCGGACGAACACGCTGCCGAGCACCCAGGCCACCGCCGCCTGCGTCACCCGCTCGTCGCGCCATACGGTCCAGGTCGCCGCCGTACGCCCGATCGTGAAGGCCCGGTCGTATTCGCCGCGCAGCCGGCCGCGCACCTCCTCGACCGCGTCGACCTGCCCTCGCAGGTCGTTTTCCAGCGATTTCACCTGGTTCTTCAGGTCAACAAGTAGCAGTTTTCGGTCGATCACAGCACGACTCTAGTGCCCCCGCCACCCCACCCGGCACCGCCCAGCCGGGTGGCGACACCCCCAACAACCGGCCATCCCTCGACGGCACAGCACCGACTCACGCCAGAAGCTCCTCCACCCGTCGGCGCTTCTCCCCCGGAATCTGTTGCAAAATCGACTCGGCATGCTCCTGCGTGACCAGGGCGAGCAATACCGCAATCCGCCCTTCCCACAAGCCCATAAGGGCGTGGGCCGCCCGGTCGGCCGGCAGCCCGGCCACCACGTGACACGCCCGCCGTGCCGGCATTCGACGAAACAGCCTGGTGAGACTTATGTCTTCTACTTCTGCCAGTAGATCCGAAGCCCGCTCGACCAGCACATCATCGGACATCCCGCCGAGCAATTCGCTGAAGTTTGATAAGTCTGATACGGCAATAACCCGCGCGGCTTTACCCGCCGAGATCGCGGTCAGCCACTTAGCAGCATACGATGAAGGAAAAAAAGAGATCAGGTTCTCGACGGTCTCGGCCGACATGGCCTCCAACAGCTCCACCCACGAGCTGAACTCTAGCTCAACCATGAACCGAATCAATCGATCTGCGGGGATCGCCGCGAACATAGCCGCCGCATTCCAACGCCCCGTGCCTCTGCGCGACAAATCCACTGCAAGTCTCGCAGCAGCTACATCCGCGAAAGTCATGAGGATCTGGGCTGTCCTTTGGGGCTCCATCTCCGACAGCAGCCGCAGCTTCGACTCCTGCGAGTGCTGTACTACCAGCTCGGCGGCCGGTTCGGCGGGCATATGGCTCAGGATGGCGGCGGCCTGGGTATCGGGAATCCTTACCAGTCGTTCGTAGGCCAACTGGTGGTCCATCCGGGCCAGAATCTGCCCGGCCGACTCCGGTGGCATCGCCTGCAGACGGAGGCGGGCTACCTCCGGGTCCATGTCGGCGACGATCACCACTGCCTCGTCACGGGTGTCGGCACTGGCCGCCATCTCGGTCAGGACCTGCGCCGCCGCCGCGACGTTCAGCACCGTCAGCTTGCGGGCGTTCGCGTGCGGCTCACCGGAGATCACGATGTCCCGCCCAGCCTGAAACACCTGCCCCTGCCCATCCGCCGAGGCGTTCATGCTGGTGTCACCGGCTGACGGCACGTCGACCCTCCCGCCCAATCATCGGTCGCTGGTGGTGACCACCATAGACACCAGCGTCACCAACGCGCCGCCTACCACAGGTGAGGCTTGACGACCTGCTGCTTCGCCTCCGGCATCTGCCGCACGATCTCGGCGGCCCGTTCCTCGGGAACCTGAGCGAGCAGCACGGCGCACCGCGTCTCCGGCACGCCCGCGAGGGCAGCGGCCACCCGATCATCCGTCAGACCGTTCAGCAGCGTGCCAGCCCGCCAGACCGGCTTGAGGAGAGTGAACACCGTTCTCAGGTAATCCTCATCCACCTTAGACAGCAGCGAGCCACTGCGCGCGGTGAGTGCTTCGCTTGACATGTTGGCGAGTGCCACGACCGTCGCCTCGGCAGATGCAGCAGCCACCACCCGCGCGGCTTCGGCACTCGACAGCCACGCCAACCAGTATGCGCCGTGCGCAATCGTAAACGGAATAAGCGCCATCAGGACCGGAAAAGACCAATTGATCTCAAGCCGTGCAGGGAACTCGATCAGTAGCTCTGCTACCAGTGAATCCGGCATCTGGGCCAGGATCGCCGTCACCTCTTCTGGTTCCATCCTGGCCAGCTGCTGCACCGTGCGTTCCGGCGGAAGCTCGGCGGCGAGCATGGCTGCGGACCAGACCGGCATGCACCTCAGGATGGCTGCACCCGCGCCATTCGGGATCTTCGTGAACCGCTGGAGGACCAACTGGTGGTCCATCCGGGCCAGGATCTGCGCGGCCCACTCTGGCTGCATTGCACCGAGTCGACTCGCCGCCACCTCCGAATCCATGTCGGCGACAATCACCACAGCCTCGTCACGGGTCTCGGCACTGGCCGCCATCTCGGTCAGGACCTGCGCCGCCGCCGCGACGTTCAGCACCGTCAGCTTGCGGACATTTGCGTGCGGCTGACCGGAGATCACGATGTCCCGCCCAGCCTGAAACACCTGCCCCTGCCCATCCGCTGAGGCGTTCATGCTGGTGTCACCCGCTGACGGCACTCGGCACTCCTGGTCTGTTGTTCGTCGCCAGTGGTGACCACGATAGACGCGGAGTCTTCACGATCGGATGCGGGTGATCGGAGGGGGTGCCGGCGTGGCGGGTCGACCAGGCGAAGTGGATCAACGGTGGTTCCGCGGTAGTGGATCACGAGTTGAGCCGCAGTGCTGGGCCACGGTGGTGCCGGGCTGCCCCTGAGCGCGGAGCACGCCAGCGACTCGGCCACAATGATCTGCGACGGGCCGGACACAGGAAGTGATCATGAGGCATGTTGACAGCGGGTCGGGCACCCCTCCACCGGCACCGGGCGGCCTGCCGTCGCTGCCCGAGGTGTTCGGTGTCATCGTGCCCATCGTGATCGCGGCGGGCACACTCATCGGCTTCGCCGCTGGCGGCGTCGACGGGGTGGCCATCATCGGTCCGATCTCCGCGGTCCTCGCTCCCGTCGCGGCCTGGGGGTGGTACGCGGCGCAGCAGACACGGGTCCGGCAGGGCCGGGCGGCCGTACCGCTGCCGTGGTCCCTGCTGATCCTGGTGCTGGTGCTGCCCGTCGCGCTGGTGGTGTGGCTGCCCTCGGCGAGTGGCCAGCTCCGCCCCGAGGACGAGACGTCACCGACGCCCGTCTGGTCTCCCACGCCGTCGCCGACCCCGACGCCCACCGAGACTCCCACACCGACACCGACGCCCACCCCGACACAGTCGCCGACCCCGGCACCCAGCCCCACCGAGGATCCGGTGCTCGGCTGGCCGACCGACGCCAACGACGGGCCGCCGAAGCTCTGGGCCTACTTCGGCTCGGAGTTCTTCTTCCCCGACTGGGTCTCCTGTCACGACAACGATTGCCTGGTCGGCGAAGGCACCAAGGTGCACGTCTACACGCTCGACCCGTTGGGCCGCGACCGGACGTTCCGGGGCGACGTCGCCGACCCGGTTACCACCCTGCTCAGTGCGGGCTTCACCCCGGCGCAGGCGTACGCGCTGCTGAAAGTCGACTACTGACGCGGACCGGCTGACCGGCGCGGCTGGTCAGCGGCGGGCGGCCAGCACGGCGAGAATCTCCCGGCGCACCTCGGCGGTGTCGTGCACCAGCCGCCGGTGGCTGAACCGCACCACCTGGATGCCCAGCGTGGCCAGCCAGGCGTCCCGGCGCAGGTCCACCTCCCGCTGACCGGGCGCGCCGTGCCCGCTCGCGCCGTCAAGCTCGAACGCGACCCGTTGCGCCTCGGCGTACACGTCGAGGTAGCAGGTACGTCGCCCGTCGCTGACCCGCACCTGCCGGCGCAGCGGCGGCATCCCGGCACCGGTGAACACGTGGTCGTGGCCCCAGATCTCCAACGGGCTGTGGCAGCCGGCCGCCAGCTTGCCCAGCAGGTCCCGCAGCTGCGCCCGGCCGGGCAGCTTCGGTGCGCCGGCCAGCGCCGCGCCGATGCGCGCCGGGGTGCTGTGCCGCCCCGCCACCGCCTGGATCACCGGGCCGCGCCGCTCCCCGGCTGGCAGCAGCGGCCACGAGTCGACCAGGGCCCGGTCCAGCCGGGTCACCGGCACCCCGTGGCGCGTCAGCGTGTCCGGCGCGTCGAGGCTGAACCCGCGTACGTGGTGCACCACCAGCCCGGGGTGGTTGCTCAGCCGTACCGTCGCCGGCACCGTCAGGTGCACCGGCTCGCCAGCGGCCGGCTGCCACAGCCCCCACAGGTGCAGCGCGGTCAGGTGGCTCAACGCGCCCCGCCCGTCCGCGTAGCCGAGTGCCGCCCGCCGGGCGCGCGCCGGGTCGAGCCCGCCCAGCCCGGCGGCCGGGAACCGGCCGTGGTCGCCTGTGCCGGTCGCGTCAACGGTGCCGGTGGCGTTGTTGGTGCCGAGCAGCGTGGTGTCGGCGTACACGCCGGGCAGTATCCGGCGCACCCGCCCTTCGCGGCGGGCCACGTCGATCGCCCAGGACGGCACCACTTCGGCGGCGTCGCGCCGGCAGAGCACGCCATGGTTGCGGTCGAGCAGAGTACGCAGCTGCGGGTCCATGCCGCCGAGGGTGCCCGCCCAGCCGCGCTGGCGTGGCCGTCACCAGCGTGGTCTGTGGACAACCGGGGCGGCTGTGGACGGGGTTGCCCTGATCGGATGCTGGTGATCTGACGAGGTGTCGGCGTGGCGAGTCGACCAGGCGAAGTGGATCACAAGACCAGCAGGAGAGCGGGCAGGAGGACAGCGAGAGTCAGGCCGCTACGCTGCGGTGGGCGTTGGCCACCCAGGCGTCGGGCAGCGGGATCCACTCGTTCTCGCTGACCCGCACCACCTCGCCGTCGAGTTTCGGCAGCGCCTGCGGATCCTCGGCCGGGCAGAGCAGCCACAGGGTGCCAGCACCGGAGCGGGCCGCCTCCGCGAGCATGTCCAGCCGGGGCATCGACCGCCAGCGGGCCAACGGTGCCGCGTCATGCAGCAGCAACGGCCCGGCAGACCAGCCGGACGCAGCGGACGAGCCGGAGACAGCGGGTGAGCCGGAGTCAGCGGGTGAGCCGGAGTCAGCGGGTGAGCCGGAGTCAGCCGACGCGGTCGTCGCACCCAGCTCGGCCAGCAGTTCGGGCAGGGCCCGCTGCCACGCCTCGTCGACATACTCGCCGAGTTTGAGCGCCGCCCGCGAACCCGGCTCGGCCAGGTCCGCGCCGAGCACCGTCGCCCAGGTCGGCTTCGGCCGCGAGTCGACCAGGGCCCGCAGGTGCCGCAGGAACCGGTCGGCCACACTCACCGGCCGGGCACCGAAACGGCGGACCAGCTCGTCGGCGGCGGCCGGGTAGCGGCTCAACCGCACCGTCAACGCCCGGAAACCGTCACCAGGGGCGGACAGCCGCTCCTCGGCGCGCAGCGCCGCCGCCAACTCCGGCGAGTCGGCCAGCCAGGACGTCGTCGGAGTCGACGCCGACGACCGACGCCGGATGATCGACATCGACGACGACAGTGGACGGGGTGGAGCCACCCACACGTCACCGACCATCCGCAGATCGAAGCCGGCCTGGGCGAGCAGTTTGTCCAGTTGCGCCGGTGGCGGCAGTGGGGCCAGCTCCGGGAACCGGCCGCGTACCCGGGCGGCGATCTGCTCGGCGGTCAGCGTCGCCTGCCGGTGCACCGCACCGGGGACACCTGACGTCGCGCCCGACCCGTCAGTCGACGGCGTGGACGGTGCGGTCCTCGACGCGGTCGGCTGGCCAGGGCCGGCCGCCGGCAGCACACCGGCCTGGGACAGCCGCAACGCCCGCACCGGCGACAGATCCTTCGGGTAGATCTCCAGCCGGGCGTTGGCCGCCGCCCGCTGGGCGGCAGCGGCGGCCAGGGTCACCCGGCGGCGTTCGTCGACCACCTCGGCCGCGCCGCCCGGGGCGCTCACCCCGGCGAGGGTACGCAGCACCGTCGCCGGGCTGGGCAGCACCTCACTGTCGGCGAGCCGGTCAGCGGCCCGACCGAGCGCGTCGGCGTAGTCCAGCAGCGCCGGCGCGGTCGGCGTGTCCGGCTGGTCGTCGTCACCGGCTTCCAACGCCACCAGCAACCGGTCCGCCACCGGCTCCCGTACGGTGGACTGCGGGCCTGCGGCGGTGCCGCCGTCGCCGGCCGACCCGGAGTGGGTGTCGCTGTGCCGGCGCAGCAGCAGCCGCTGATCCTCCTCCAACGCGTCGATCTCGATCGCCGCCCGCACCGCCGCCCGGGCCACCGCCATCCGCACCTGCTCGCCGGTGCGCACCGAACCGCGGCTGGCCAGCAACGCGGCCGCCAACTCGTCGACCGACATCACCCGGCCGCTGTCGGCCAGCAACCCGATCACCTGGGTACGCAGACTGCGTACCACCGGTAGGCCGCGCCACCGGCGGCGCTGCTTGCCGAGGATCTGCGCGATCCGGCCCGGAGTGACCGACACCGCCTTGGCGACCAGCGGCTGCCGGGGCCACGGCGGCAGGTCCGGCAGCACGCCACGGGCGTCGGGCAGGGCCAGCAGCAGCCGGGTGGCCTGCGCCTCGGTCGGGTTACGGGTGTTCGGCGCGGGCACCAGCAGCGCGGCGACCGCGTCGAGGCCGACCCGCAGCAGCTCCACGTCGCCGTCGGCGCCAGCGGCGACCGGGGTCGCTTCGGCGGAGGCGGCGCGGCGTTCCGCCTGGCTGGCCGCCAGCGGCTCCCGTTCACCGAGCCGGGCCCGCCACTCCTTCACCCGGCGCTGCAGCTCCTGGCGGGTACGGGCACCGAGCCCGCGCAGGTGTGCCAGCCGGGGCGCCACCGTGAGCAGGTCACCGACAGTGTTGGCGTCCAACCGGTGGGCGGCGGAGATCGCCCGGGGAGTCAGCCCGGCGGACTCCAACGCCGTCGCCCGGGTCGCCCGGGTCGCCGCCTCGTCGCGGGCCGCTGCGGCGGCGTCGGCGTCGATCTCGTCGTCGACCGGCTCCGGATGGTCGGTGCCGGCCGGGGCGCTCGCGTCAGATTGGCGGAACAGCCGCTGCCAGGCGTCGCGCATGTCCTTGAGCGAGCCGAACCGGCGACGCGCGTCGCGGTGCAGCGCCTCCTCGAAGAAGGCGATCAGGCCGTCACGGATCGCCGGGTCGAACGCCTCGGCGGCCAGCAGCGGCGGGCCGTCGGTCAACTGCGGCTCGGTGGCCCCGTCACCCCACACCGGCAGCTCACCGGAGGCCATCTCGTGCAGCGTGACCGCCAGGGCGTACCACTCGGCCGACCGGTCGAACACCGGCCGCTCGGCGGTGCCGAGGAACGGGTCGAGGTAGCGCGGCGTACCGGCGGTGATCTCCTTGACCGACACGGCGGCCAACGAGAAGTCGAACAGCACCAGCTGACGGGTCCGGTTGGTACGGATCCGGATGGCGATGTTGTCCGGCTTGATGTCGCGGTGGTAGACGCCCTCGCCTTCGAGGTAGTCCAGCGCGCCGAACAGGTAGTCGCTGTAGTTTTCCAGCTCGTCGACGGTGAGCCGGCCCTCGTCGCGCAGCTGCCGGGCCAGGGTCCGCTCACCGGCGTGTTCGAGCACGATCAGCGTACGGTTGCCGATCCGCAGCGGATCGGGTCGGGCCAGCCGGATCACCCGGGAGTCGGTCAGCGGCCCGAGCACCTCGGCTTCGCGGGCCAGTCGGGCTGCCTTCTCGTCGGAGAGGCCGACCTTGAGCACCTCGTCGCGGCCGGTCCGATCGTTGTGGGCCAGGAAGGCCCGGCAGGTCGACCCGGTGCCGAGCCGTTTGGTGATCGTCCACTCGCCGACCGTGTCGCCCGGCCGCGCCTCCAGCGGATCGATCTGGACCCGCTCCTGGCCTGACACCGGCCCCGGCTCCGGCGCGGTGGCGCTCGCGGGATCCGTGGCGGTGCCGGTCGTCGGGTCCGTGGTGTCCGCTGGTGCCGTCGTCGAGGTGACCGCTGGCGGCGACGGTGGGGCGGTCAGCTCGTCCTCGACCACCTCCAGCATCTCCACGAACTCGGCGACCGTGGTCAGCCGCTGGGTCGGCACCGGTGCGGTCGCCGCCTGGATCAGCTCGTCGGCGAACTGCGAGGCCGTGTCGGTCACCGCCGACGCCCGCAGCCCGTTCTCCTTGGCGAGCCGGGCGAGCAGTTCGGTGCGTTTGCCGGCCGGCGGCTGCCCGGTGAGGATCAGGTACGCCACCGCGCCGAGCCCGAAGACGTCCATCGCCACCGGGTCCGGCGCCGGGGAGCTCAACTCGGGGGCGAGGTACGCCTCAGCGGAGCGTTCCAGATGGTCGGCGGCGTGGCTGGAGGCGAGGATCGGCTCGTCGGAGCCGGTGCCGACGGTGGCGCTGCCCGCGCCGTCGGCGGCCCGGGTCGCCGCCTGCCAGTCGCTGACCAGCAACTGCGGGTAGAGCCAGCCTTCCTCATCGTTGCCGCGCCGCCGCCGGCCCGGTGCCGGGGTGACGAAGATGCTGCGCGCCGACAACGCCCGGTGGTGCAGGTGCCGGCCGTGGGCGTACGCCAGGGTCTCGGCCAGTTGCCGGATCATCGTGACCCGACTGGCTGGTTCGAGCCGGTCGCCGTACTGCGCGAGGTAGTGGTCCAGCCGCAGCCAGCGCGGGTCGTGGCGGAACACCAGCGCCGGGCCGGCCTCGTGCGGCTCCATCGCGTCGACCTGGACGATGTTGGGGTGGCTGATGCCGTGCAGCACCCGCATCTCCCGGCGGGCGGCCCGCTCGATGCTGGCCCGCTGGGCCTGCACCGCGTTGCGTTCCACCAGGTAGATCCGCACCCGGCGGCGCTCCCGGGGCAGGTCCCGGTGGGTGGCGTGGTGGTCCTGCCAGGTGGGGCCGACGTCGAAGGGGCGGGGCTGCAGCTCCCAGGAGCCGATCTGCAGGTGGCGGCGGCTGCGGGCGATGCCGACCTTCTCCAGCAGCCCTGGCAGGGCGCGGGACAGCTCCGGAGTGACCCGGTGGCGTTCGTCGGAGGGTGGGCGCAGCAGCAGGCCGGTGCCGATCGGCGGCAGGTCGCCGCGGTCGCCGCTGGCAACGGGCTGCCGGTCGGCGGGCGACTGTGGGCCGTACACGTTGTGCCGGTGGTGGTCGGACAGGGCCACCTTCAGGCCGGGTTTACTGAGGAAGACCGCCGCCTGGATGAACGGCACCCGGATCCGGTTGCGCCCGCCGCCGCTGGCCGCCGCAGCCGCCTGCAGGAGTGATTTGAGGCGTTTCGCCTTGGCGTCGGCCAGGTGCAGCGGGTTGTCGAGGGTGTGCACACCGCCACCGGACTGCTGCTGGATCCAGTTGGACCCGCTGGAGATCAGCCGACCGGTGAAGCTCTTGATCTCGATCAGGTGCAGCCCGCCGGGCGTGGCGACCAGCAGGTCGACCTCGTACGGATGCCCGGTGTCGGCGGTGAAGGTGAAGTTGGACCAGGCCCGGAACGGCTCGGTGTCGGGCAGCAGCCCTTGCAGGTGGGCCAGCGCCTCGCGCTCGTGTGCGAACTGCGACGGCGTGATCGACGTCCACCGGCCCTCCTGCATGCCTGCGATCCTATGGGCCGGGGCAACCTGGGTCGGCGGGCCGTCCCACGCGGGCCGGGTTGGCCGTGATCGGATGCGGGTGATCTGACAGGGTGTCGGCGTGTCGAGTCGACCAGGCGAAGTGGATCAACGCGCTGGGGGCGGCTAGGGACGGCGCGGGGGGGGGGGGGGGGGGGGGGGGGGGGGGGGGGGGGGGGGGGGGGGGGGGGGGGGGGGGGGTGGGCTTGGGTGGGGGGGTGGGGAGGGTGGGAGAGGCGAAGGGAGGTGGGGTGGGTGAAGAGCGCTTCTGTCTCCCTTTTCCCCCCCCCCCCCCCCCCCCCCCCCCCCCCCCCAGGGCCCTTCGCGGTGTGCGTGACGTCAGTCGGCGGCGGCCAGCCGGTAGGCGTGGACCACCGTCTGGGTGAACGTGTTGCCCCGGCGGTCCTCGGCACCGAACCGCAGCGACACGTACCCGTCGCTGTCCGGGTGCTGCACCGTGGCCACCCAGTTGCGGCCGTCAGCGCGGACCGGGGCCGGCAGCCAGGTGGTGCCGTCGTCGTAGGAGACCTCGACCGACAGTGCGTCCAGGTTGACGGTGACGCCGGTCTGCCGGCGGACCGTCACCGGGATGTCGACCTGCTCGCCGGCCGGGGCGGTGCCGGCGTCGTCGACCGGCGGCGCGGGGCGGGCCACCATCACCGGCAGCCTGCGCCACTCGTCACCGCCTGCCCGCCCGGACTGGAACGTCCAGGCCAGGCTCACCTCTGTGGCCAGGTCACCCACGTCGCGGGTGGCCGCGGTCTCCAGTCGGTAGTCGGACTGACCGGGCGGGACTAGGAAGTAGCCGAACCCACCGACCTCCCACTCGTCGACGAGTTCGCCGCCGCGGTAGAGGGCGGTACGTGCGGTGACGGTCTGCGAGTCGCCGGCGTGCCCGGCGGCGTCACCGAACAGCGGGACCTCCGCCACGATCTCGTCGCCGATCCGGCCGACCCAGCCGCGCGGTACGGTCGTCGCCGGCATTGCCGGGCCGAACGGTGGCAGGTTCCAGGTGTCGGTGTGCCGGGCACCGGCGGTGTACGCGCGGGCCGGGTCGAACAGGAACGACACCGGTGTCAGCCAGCCGTCCTCACCGGGGTCGGAGAAGTACAGGTCGGAGAACCAGTTCACCTGGTCGGTGCTGAACCATTCGACCCGTTCACCGGGGACGGGCACGACAGTGACCTCGCTGAGCGCGCCCAGCGCCGGGTCGTCGAACTCGGCGACGAGCAGCCGGTCGGAGACGTCACCGGTCGGGGTGCCCCGGAAGTCCTGCCGGACCCGGGCCAGGTCGTCGGTGGCGTAGTCACGCTGGTACCCGGTCGGCAGCCGGCCGTCGAAGACCTCGCTCAGCGCGTAGGCGAACGGGCTGTTGGCGTACCCGCCGTCGGGGTCCGGCTTGAACCACTGGTGGGAGATGGATGAGCTGAACCCAGGTGCCCGGTCGTCACCGCCGAGCTGCTTCGTCGACACCCCGTCGAATCCGGGGTACGCGGCACCGATGCCGGTCGGACCGTCGACGGTGTCGAAGCCGGCCGTCACGTCGACGATCGCGGCCCGGGCGGCCGGTTGCGGCACGGTGGCCCGCACCGGTGCCGCCTGCCGGGCGTCCAGGGTGACAGTGGTCTCCCCGGTGACGGTCAGTCGCGGCTGGGCGAGGATGGCGCTGCTGGTGGCCTGGCCCTCCTCGTCGAATTCGTCGATCGTGGCGAACAGGCCGTACTCGCCCCTGGGCAGCCGGGTGACGACGGTGCCGTCCTCGTCGTAGGGGAAGTCGAAGTGCGACGTGTCCAGGCCGGCCAGCACGGTCCAGTACGACTCCGACGGTCCGCCGTCCGGGTCGATGTGCGACACGGTCACGTCGTAGCTCTCGATCTCGCGGTGCACCCCGACGGGGGTGACGACCCGGGTCTGCCCGGCGGTGGCGACCAGGTGTCCACTGTAGTAGCCGTCGACCGCGTCGGCGCTGGTGTCGGCGGTGGCGTCGACGCTGGCCGTACCGCCGGCAGGCACCTCGACCCGCGCGGCGCTGGTGGCGAACATGCCGGCCGGCACTGACGCGCCCGCCGGTCCGGTGATCTCCCAGGCCAGGTCGAGGGTGACCGGCTCGGTGCCGGTGTTGCGGTAGGTCACGGTCCGGCTGACCGGCTCGTCGTCCTGGTGCGGCCAGAGGGCGCGGCCGTAGGAGATGCTGGCCGGCGTGGCGGTCACCGTCTGGGTGACGGCGCGGGCGACGTCGACCAGGCCGGCGCCCTGCTGGTACGCGCCGGTGCCGGGGTGTGGCGCGGCGGACCCCATCAGGGTGGACTTGAACTGCTGCGCGGTCCACTGGTGCTGTTGTTGGGCGAGCAGCGCGACGGCACCGGTGATGTGCGGCGCCGACATCGAGGTGCCCGGCGCGGAAACATGGTGCTCGTCGATCGGGACGTCGAGGGTGGTGCCCTCGGCGCGGGCGGCGACGATGTCGACACCGGGTGCGGTGATGTCGGGTTTGACAGCGTCGTCGCCGACCCGCGGGCCACGGCTGGAGAAGTCGGCCAGCGAGCCGTCGCGGTCGACCGCGCCGACGGTCAGTGCCGCGTCGGCGCTGCCGGGTGACCCGACGGTACGGTCGGCGCCGGCGTTGCCGGCGGAGATGACGAACAGGGTGCCGGTCTGCTCGGTGAGGGTGTTGACCGCCTCCTCGAGGGGGTCGATCTCGGGTCCGTCGCCGCCGCCGATGCTGATGTTGACCACCGGGACCTGTTTGTCCACGGCGAACCAGTGCATCGCGTCGATCATCGCCGAGTCGTCGCACCAGGCCGCCGGACAGACCTTCGCGGAGATGATCTTCGCGTCCGGGGCGACGCCCCGGTACCTGCCGCCGGACGCGGCGCCGCTGCCGGCGATGATCGAAGCGACATGGGTGCCGTGGCCGGTGGTGTCGCCGTCCTCCGGCGCGTCGGTGAAGTTGCGCGTCTCGATGACGACGTCGGCCAGGTCGGGGTGTCCGGTGTCGACGCCGCTGTCCATGACGCCGACGGTGACGCCGGCGCCGGTGAATCCGGCCCGGTGGGCGGCGGGTGCACCGATCTGTGCGACGCTGCGGTCCAGCAGCATCTGCCGTTTTCCGTCCAGCCAGATCCGCTCGATACCGGTGTCGGTGCCACGGGCGGCCGGGCCGGCGGACACCGTGGTCCACAGATCGGCGATGGTGGACTTGTCGGCGGTCACCGCCGCGCCGTCGATCGCCGGCAGGTCGCGCTGCACGTCGAGGCCGTCAACGGCGAGCACGGCGGCGCCACGGGCGGCGACGTCGCCCCGCGCGGCGGTGACGATCAGCGGCAGGGTGTCCCGCGCGGCGTCGTGGTAGCCCCACTCGATCAACTTGGTGACGTTGAACAGTCGGCGGTCCAGCGTGCGGCGTTGAACCAGCTCGGCGGCGTCGCGTGGGACGACGTGCAGCTCCCCGTCGATCCGGTAGGTGCGGAACTGCATGCCGTCGCGACCCTCGCCCGGGCGCAGTGCAGCGGCGCCGGAACCGGTGACGGTGACCTGGTCGCCGGTGAGCAGGGTGACCGTGGCGCGCTGACCGGCCGGCGCCTGTCCGGCAGAGGTCCGACTGGCGCTGTCTCCGTCCGTCGGCGTGGCCCGGCCAGGTTGCCCCGGCCCGATCACGAGTACGGCGGCCAGTCCGGCCGCCACGAGTCTTCTCGAACGTGTCACCAATACCTCCCCATTGGACGTCTGTCAGGACGTCGGGCAGATGCGAAACGTCAGCGTTACACACCCGACGCTCAGGACAACAGGCCTGAAGATGGCTTTCTGGGTCAATCCCGGGCAATCGGCTCATTGTGCAACGGATCCGCGGTCACCCGGTCTGCCCGGCGACCAGTTCCGGTGCGATCTGCGTTCCGGCACGACCTGCGCTCCGGCACGGACCCCGCCACAGCCGCTGGGGCCGACGTCAGCGACAACGAAACCTGGTTCTCGCAGGTCCGGCCGGGCTTGCGCGGGGTCACCGGAAGCGACGATGATCGGCGGACCAGATCCGGCCCGGCAAGTGACGGGCGGGTTCGACAGCCCACGTCCTGATTTGAGATCATCGATTCTCGTGGAGACCGCTCAAGACCGCCCGTCCGCCCCCCGGCCCCCGCTGTGGCGGTTCCTGCGGCACGAATGGACCTTGGCCGTGCTCGGCGGACTGCTCCTCGCGGTGGTGCTGACCTGGCCCACCCTGCGACATCCCGCCAGCACCATCCCCGGCGACATCGCCGACCCCACCCTGCAGGCCTGGCAGGTGGCCTGGGGCGGGCACGCGCTGTCGACCGACCCGACCGGGCTCTGGCACTCCAACACGTTCTTCCCCGAGCGTTACACCTACGCGTACAGCGACACACTCCTCGGCTACGCACCGGCCGGGATGATCGGCTCCGGCTTCGAAGCCGCGCTGATCCGCTACAACATCCTGTACGTGCTGCTGTACGCGTTGGCGTTCATCGGCGCGTACGCCCTGATCCGACAGCTCGGCGCGGGCCGGATGGGCGCGGCGGTGGCCGGGGTCGCGTGGGCCTTCGCCCCCTGGCGGCTGGCCCACTCCGGGCACATGAACATCCTCTCCACTGGTGGGATCGCGCTGTGTCTGGCGATGCTCGCCCGTGGCCACGGCTGGTCGTTGCGGCACGGCTACCGCCCCGAACGGCGCAGACCGGGCTGGGCCCTCGCCGGCTGGCTGGTGGCCGCCTGGCAGATCAGCCTCGGCTTCGGCATCGGACTGCCACTGGTCTACTTCCTGCTCGCCGCCGGGATCGTCGCCGCCGGCGGCTACGGGATCTCCTGGTGGCGACACCGCCGCCGCCCACCGTTCGGCCGGCGGCTACTCGTCGCCGACGCCGTCGGCGGGGTGATCTTCGGCGCGGTCACCCTCGCGATCGCGGCGGCCTACTTCCGCGTCGTCGAGCTCAACCCGCAGGCGGAGCGGAGCCTGGCCTGGACCGAGATGTTCTCCCCGCCGGTGGTCGGCCTGATCACCGCACCCGCCGAGTCCTGGCTGTGGGGAGAACGGCACGCCGGCACCCGGGAGCAGATCTTCTGGCCGCCGGAGATGACGCTGCTGCCCGGGGTGACGCTGATCGCCCTGGCCGCCGCCGGCCTGATCGTCTCGTCGTTGCGGATCCGGCACCGGGTGGCGCTCGCCGCCGGAGTCATCGGCACAGCGCTGCTCGCCCTCGGCGCCACGCTCGGCGGCGACGGCGACCCCGGCTACCTGACGCTGTCCAAGCACCTGCCGGGCTGGGACGCGCTGCGTACCCCGGGACGGATGATGATCTGGACCAGCCTGCTCCTCGCAGTGCTGGCCGCCGGAACCCTCACGGCCGCAGCCGCCGCGCTGCGCCGGGCCACCACCGGATGGTCGCAGTGGTCCCGGCGGGCCGCCGGTGCCGTCCTGGCGATCCCCCTGGCGCTGGTGGTGGTCGAGGGGATGAACCGGACCGCTCACCCGCAGGTGCCCACCCCACCGGCTGCCTGGGACCAGCTCACCGGGCCGGTACTGGTGCTGCCCAGCGACGCCGGCGCGTTCGAGTTGAACGTAATGCTGTGGACCACCGAGGGAGATTTCCCGCAGGTTGCCAACGGCCTGGCCGGTTTCGTCCCGGCCAGCCAGGAGCAGACCCGGGCGGTCACCGCGTTCTTTCCCGACCCGGCGAGCGTCGGATACCTGCGCGACCTGGGGGTGCGTACGGTGCTGGTGATGCCGGACCGGCTGGTCGGGACGCCGTGGGACGGTGTCGCCCAACGTCCGGTCGACGGGCTGGGCATCGCCCGTGAGGAGATCGACGGTGTCCTCGTCTACCGGCTCGACTGAGCGTCCCGGGCCGGCCGGACCACAGGCCGAACCACCCGCGCCGGGCGGTCGGCCGCTGCGGCTGTCGGTCGTGGTGCCCTGCTTCAACGAGGACGCCTCGCTGACCCGGCTGCACACGGCGGTGACCGCCGCGGTGACCGCGCTCGACGACGTCGAGGTCGAGTACGTCTACGTCGACGACGGCAGCACCGACGGCACCTTGGCCGAGTTGCGCCGGCTGGCGGCAGCCGACCCGGCCGTCCGATATCTCGCGCTGAGCCGCAACTTCGGCAAGGAGTCGGCGATGCTCGCCGGGTTGGACCGGGCCAGCGGGGACGCCGTCATCGTGATGGACGCCGACCTGCAACACCCTCCACGCCTGCTGCCCGATATGGTCGCCCTGTACCGGCAGGGGTACGACCAGGTCATCGCGTGCCGCGACCGACGGGGTGACCGGTTCGTCCGTACCGTCGCGTCGCGGACGTTCTACCGGTTGATGAACCGCTGGGTGGACGTGCAACTGCTCGACGGTGCGGGCGACTTCCGGCTGCTGTCCCGCCGGGCGGTCGACGCGCTTCGGGCCATGCCCGAGTACAACAGGTTCTCCAAGGGCCTCTACTCGTGGATCGGGTTCAACACCGTGGTGTTCGCGTACCCGAACGAGGCCCGCGCCGGTGGTGGCAGCCGCTGGAGTTTCCGGTCCCTGTTGAACTACGCGTTCGACGGGCTGCTGTCGTTCAACGACCGGCCGCTGCGGTCGGCGATCTACGCCGGTATGGGGCTCACGTTCATCGCCGTGGCGTATGCGGCCTGGGTGGTCGCGGCCGCGCTGATCCGGGGGATCGACGCCCCCGGCTACACCACGATCATCGTCAGCGTCATCGGTCTCGGCGGTATCCAGATGATGATCCTCGGCGTGATCGGCGAGTACATCGGCCGGATCTACTACGAGACGAAGCGCCGACCCCGTTACCTGGTCATGGAGTCCGACGGGGCCGGTGGTACGCCGCAGGTGCCGACTCCCCGGCGGGAGACGACCATCCCCGGCCCGGCGGCCGACGCGGAATGATCCGGCGGGCGGGGTCGTTGTGCATGGTCGCGCCACGCACTCCGGCCCGCAGCCGCCGGGCGGCAGTCAGGCTCCGGGCCCGGCCGGGCAGCCCCGGTCGGTGGACCAGGTCGGGAATCGTCGGCGGGCCGGCGTGGTTGTACATGGTCACGGCGCGCAGCGGCGCACCCGCACCCCCCCTTTCGGGGCGTGCCGGAGCCGCCCACGAGCCGACGTCGCACGTCTGAGATCCCGTACCACCCGGATGACCGTTTACCGCGCACCCGCCCGTGACGGGTGCGCCCCCTCGGCAGACGGAAGGTGGACCCCCATGACCACGATCATCACCCGCACCCTGCGTACCAGCCTGCGCACCACCGCCCTCGGCATCGCCGGGCTCACCCTCGCCGGCGGCGCGGTCGCCGCCCCCGCCCTGGCCGCCGACCACGCCCCCACCGCCCTGGCCGCACCCGTGTCCGCCGCCGCCAGCGGCGTGGACGCCGGCAAGCTCACCCCGCACGGCGTGCAGGGCGAACAGTCCCGCATCAGCCTGTCCGGCGAGCAGACCGACAACGTCAAGGGCATCATCGCCGCCACGAAGAAGGCCGGCATGCACGAGCGGGCCGCCGTGGTCGCCATCGCCACCGCCCTGCAGGAGTCAAAGCTGGAGAACCTCGGCCACCTCGGTGACCGCAACGACCACGACTCGCAGGGCCTGTTCCAGCAGCGCCCGTCGTCGGGCTGGGGCACCGTCGAGCAGATCACCGACGTGGAGTACTCCACCACCGCGTTCCTCACCGGGCTCAAGGCCGTCGACGGCTGGCAGGACATGCCGCTGACCCAGGCCGCGCAGACCGTGCAGGTGTCGGCGTACCCGGACCACTACGCCCAGTGGGAGACCCAGGCCGCCGAACTCGTCGCCCAGCACTGGAACAGCTGACCCGAAACACCCCAAGCTCAGCGCGAAGGGCCGGACCCCGCACCCGGGGTCCGGCCCTCGCGCTGCGTCGGGTCCCGAGCCGTTGGAAAACCGACCGGGATCAGTCGGACAGTGACCGGCGGGCGGCGGCGACGACCTCGGGGTCGGCGCAACCGGCCGCGTAGCCGGCGATGCGGCGGCGGATGTCGCGGCCCAGCAGCCACACCCCGATCCGGTCGGCGACCGGGCGCAGCGGTGCCGGCCGGCAGCGGAAGCTGTACCGCCAGGTCGCCACCGTACGACCGGACCCGCATACCGGGGCGAACCGCCAGCCGCCGGCGAACATCTCGAAGAACCACGGACCACGCACCATCTTCATGCCGACGTTGGTCGGCGGCGCGTACGAGACGTACTCGCTGATCATCGTCAGACCGTGCCGGGACCGGGTGAAGGCGAGATCTGGTGGTACGGGGACGGTGACCGCTGCTTCCACCACAGGCATCGGCCCATCATCCGCCACCGGCGGTCAGGTGCGGCGCGGGCGCTCGGCCCGAACGGGTGTTCTTCCGGCTATGTCCGGCCCGGTACGGGCTCGGTGCCTGCCAGCACAGGGGGCCAGTCCAAGAGGCGGCGAACTCCTCGGCTCCGCTGCCGTCGAGGCGGACCTGCGCCGACCGGTAGGTGTCCGGCCGGTCGCCGCCGACGGTCCGAATCCGGCGGGTGGCCAGGCGGTGGGCCACCAGGTCGGCGACGACCCGCTCGATGCGTTGTACGCCGTCGGCGCCTCCTCGAACAGCAGCTGACGATCACCGCACACCACCGAGTTGACCGGGGTACGGCGCAGCTCCGCCACGGTGTGCTTGACCCGACCACGGCGCAGGGCGTCAGCGCGGGACATTCTGCGGCCGGCTCCGTGCGCCACCGAGTAGTTGGCGTCCGGGCCGGCGTGCGCGGCGACCAGGTAGGAGGCGGTGCCACGGGTGCCGGCGACCAGGACGTCCCGGCCGTCGCCGGGAGCCGCCCCTTTATGGTGCAGGTACCTGCCGTCACGGATCTCCCCCAGGTTGTGGCACCGGTCGACGATCGGTTCGGCCGGGCCGGCACCGTGCACGTCGGTGTGGGTACGCAGGATCCGTTCGCCGAGACCACGGGAACCGCTGTGCACGATCAGCACGAGGTCGCCGTCAGCCACACCGAGCCGGCCGGCGTGCATGACGTCGCCGTCGGCGACCTCTCAGGCCGGATCGCCGTCACCGACGCGTAGTGGGCGGTCCAGGTCGGGGAAGCGCGGGCCAGGTTCACGGCGACGGCCCGTCTCAGCGTGATCGGGAAGACCGCGATGCGCACCAACTGGCCTGGGTGCCGGAAATGCATACAGTAGACAAAACGCAACCAGTCCGTACCGGGCAACGCGATTTGCTCGAAGCTCGCTGCAGGGGACCGGCGGTACGAGCGGTCAGAACAGGGTCAGCGGCTGTGCCGGGATCGGTTCGGGTAGCCGGTCGAGCTGCGGCAGCGTGGCCCGTACCTCGTCGTGGAAGCGGCGGGCCAGGGCCGGCGCGTCGGCGTTGTCCGGGGTGTGGATGAACACCGTCGGCGAGCAGCCCTGCCGCAGCCAGGCCACCGATGCCTCGACCCAGCGTCGCCAGCCGGCGACGGTCTGCTCGACGTCGTCGCGGCCGAGGTAGCGCACGATCGGCCGGTCGGTCAGTGCCCGGGTGCGCAGCGGGGCGCGGGGCTTCTTGACCCAGGCGTCGCGTTCGGCGTCGCTGGTCGGCCCGGCGGCGAAGAACGTCGTGGTGTCGAACGGCACCCACTCGGCGTCAACGTCGCTCAGCACCCCTTCGAGCAGCCGGGTCGCGGCCGGGTCGGTGAAGAACGCCGGGTGGCGGACTTCGACCGCGTACCGGTGGTCGCGGGGGAGCCGGCGCAGGAAGCGGGCCAGGACGGGCACGTCGTCAGGGCCGAACGACGCCGGCAGTTGGGCCCAGATCGCATGGGTACGCGGCCCGAGCGGGGCGATCGCGTCGAGGAAGGCGTGCAACGGTGCGTGGGCTTCGGTGAGCCGGTGGTCGTGGGTGACGGTCTTCGGCAGTTTGAGTACGAAGCGGAAGTCTGGGGCGGTCTGTGCTGCCCAGGTGGCCACGGTCTCCCGGGTCGGGGTGGCGTAGAAGGTGGTGTTGCCTTCGACGGCGGTGCACCAGGTGGCGTAGTGGCGCAGCCGCTCGGCCGGCGGCAGCGGGTGCGCGATCAGCCGTCCCTGCCAGGACCTGTGTGTCCACATCGCGCAGCCAACGTACAGCTGGGGCCTTGTCGGCGAGGGGGAGGCGGCGTCGATGCTCGGCACGGCCACAACGATAGGGCCATCCGGTTGGAGCGCTGGACTTAACGCCGTGTTCATCGACTCGTCTTGATCAATGTAATCGAGGAGCTTAGATTCCCGGTATCGACCTGCCCACCGTATCCCCAAGCCGGAGCGCCCGACCCGGCCGCGGCGGGCAGCGACACCAGGAGCCCACATGGCCCGCCCCACCGTCAACGTCCGCCGCACCGTCAGCGCCGTCGTCGCAGCCACGGTCGCCGCCGCCGTCGCCCTCACCGTGACCGCCGTCCCCGCACAGGCCACCCCGCCCAACATCCCGTCCTACAGCACGGCGCTCAGCCGGCTGAACTCGCTGACCGTGGCCGCCGAGTCGCACCAGTCGAGCTACAACCGGTCGCTGTTCCCGCACTGGATCACCATCACCGGCAGCTGCAACACCCGGGAGCAGGTGCTCAAGCGCGACGGCAGCAACGTCGTGGTCAACAGCAGCTGCGCCGCGACCTCCGGGTCCTGGTACAGCCCGTTCGACGGAGCCACCTGGACGCAGGCGTCGGACGTAGACATCGACCACATGGTGCCGCTCGCCGAGGCGTGGCGTTCCGGTGCCTGGGCCTGGTCCACCGCCCGGCGTCAGACGTACGCCAACGACCTCGGCGGGCCGGAGCTCTGGGCGGTCACCGACAACGTCAACCAGTCCAAGGGCGACAAGGACCCGGCCGACTGGCAGCCGCCACTCGCGGCGTTCCGCTGCACCTACGCCCGGGCCTGGATCCAGGTGAAGTGGTACTACGACCTGACAGTGGACAGCGCGGAGAAGTCCGCCCTGTCCGGCATGCTGGCCACCTGCTGACCCTGCGGCGTACTGGCCACCTTGCTGACCTGACCGCCCTGTCGGGCAGCCCGGCTAGCCTGCCTCGCATGAGTCTTGCGGTCACGGTCGGGATCACCACGGCACTGTCCGGCATCGACGACGAGGGGGCGGCGCACAACCGCGCCGCCCTCGACCAGTTGAGCGCCGCGCTGGCCGCCGAGGGCGTCGGCTGGCAGGAGCAGTATGCGGCGGCGGTCCCGTCGACCCGGCCGCACCTGCGCAGCCTGCCGACCAACTGGCTGCACCAGCTGCGCCGGGTGCTGGCCCTGGTGGACGTGGACCGGCCGGTCACCCCGGTCACCGACGTGAGCGGGCTCGCCGCCGACCGGGAGCTGGTCGACGACCAGGCGTCGATGCTGGAGTCGCACCTGCTGTGCCACTCCGACACCGCCGGCTACTACGTGCCGGCCGATCTCGGCGACCCGGTGTTCCTGCCGGGCGAGGCAGGGGTGGCCGGCGGCGGCATCGTCGGGTCGAGTTCGGCTCTGCTCGCCGAGCTACGGCGCTGTGCCCCGGCGCTCGGCGTCCGGCTGGACCCGGCCGGGAACCTGCCGGACACGGAGGCGGCCCGGCTGTTCGCGGTGCCCGACGGCACCGCCTTCTCCGCCGAGACACAGGCGTGGCTCACCCTGCACGAGGCGGGTCGGGCGAGCATCACCTGCGGCCGGGCCATCGTGTTCCACTGACCCTGACCCTGACCCCTGGCCGCGCCTGCTGACCGTGACCGTGCCCCTGGTCGACCGGCCTCCGGCCGGGCGGCGCATCGCCCCCCGGCCGGCCGGTGTGCTCAGCGCAGCACGTGGGAAAGCTGTTCGATGGCGAAGTCCACGTCGGAAGCATCGGCGACCAGCGGTGGGGCCAGCCGGATCGTCGCACCGTGGGTGTCCTTGGCCAGTACGCCCCGTTCGGCGAGCCGTTCGCAGGCCTGCCGACCGGTCGTCCGCCGTGGGTCCAGGTCCAGCCCGGCCCACAGCCCGCGACCTCGGACGGCGAGCAGCCGTCCCTCGTCGCGCAGCGCGTCGAGCCCGGCGTGCAGTCGGGTACCCAGCTCCGCCGAGCGCCGCTGGTACTCGCCGGTGGCCAGCAGCCGCACCACCTCGGTGGCGACCGCGCAGGCGAGAGCGTTGCCGCCGAACGTCGAGCCGTGCTCGCCGGGGCGCAGCACGCCGAGCACCGGCCGGTCGGCGACCACCGCCGATACCGGCACGATGCCGCCGCCGAGCGCCTTGCCGAGGATGTACATGTCCGGCACCACGCCCTCGTGGTCGCAGGCGAACGTCGCCCCGGTGCGGCCCAGGCCGGACTGGATCTCGTCGGCGAGCAGCAGCACGTCGGTGCGGGTGCACAGGTCCCGTACCCCGGTCAGGTAGCCGTCCGGCGGCACCACCACGCCCTGCTCGCCCTGGATCGGTTCCAGCAGCACCGCGACGCAGGTCTCGTCGATCGCGTCGGCCAGCGCGGCGAGGTCGCCGTACGGCACGATCCGGAACCCCGGGGTGTACGGCCCGAAGCCGTCGCGGGCCTCGGCGTCGGTGGAGAAGCTGACGATCGTCGTGGTCCGGCCGTGGAAGTTGCCGTCGGTCACGACGATGGTGGCCTGCCCGTCCGGTACGCCCTTGACCTGGTAGCCCCATTTGCGGGCGACCTTGATCGCGGTCTCCACCGCCTCGGCGCCGGTGTTCATCGGCAGCACCATGTCCTTGCCGCACAGCTCGGCCAGCTCCCGGCAGAAGTCGGCGAACCGGTCGTGGCTGAACGCCCGACTGGTCAGGGTGAGCCGGTCCAGCTGGGCGTGCGCGGCGGCGGTCAACGTCGGATGCCGGTGGCCGAAGTTCAGCGCCGAGTAGCCGGCCAGGCAGTCGAGGTAGCGCCGGCCGTCGACGTCGGTGACCCAGGCACCGGCGGCCTCGCTGATCACCACCGGCAGCGGGTGGTAGTTGTGCGCGGTCCAGCGTTCGGCGTCGCGTACCGCCCCCGGCGTCCGCAGCATCCCGTCGACGATCATCGGCTCGACCCCCTCAGCTCCAGGGTGCAGCATTTCGGGCCGCCGCCAGCCTTGCGCAGCTCGGACAGGTCGACCCCGATCGGGTGGTAGCCGCGTTCGCGCAGCGCCGCCGCCAGCCCGTCGGCCTGCACCGGCAGCACCACGTGCCGGCCGTCGCTGACCGCGTTGAGGCCGAACGCGGCGGCGTCGGCCAGGCTGGCAGTGACGGCGTCCGGGAACAGCCGGCGCAGCACCGCCTGACTGCCGGGCGAGAACGCCTCCGGCAGGTACGCGATGGTCCGCTCGTCGATCACGGCGAGTGCCGTGTCCAGGTGGTAGAAGCACGGGTCGACCAGTTGCAGGGTGACCACCGGGCGGCCGAACACCTCCTGGGCGTGGGCGTGCGCAGCGTGCGAGGTGCGGAATCCGGTGCCGGCCAGCAGGTAGTCGCCGACCACCAGGAGGTCGCCTTCGCCTTCGTTGACGTGTTTGGCCTCGTGCACCGGGAAGCCGGCCTGCTCCAGCCAGTCGCGGTAGGCGGGTGCCTCGTCGGCCCGCTGCGGCTCGCGGAACTGCACGGCCAGGGCCCGGCTGTCGATGACGGTGGCGCCGTTGGCGGCGAAGACCATGTCGGGCAGGCCGGGCAGCGGCTCGATCTCATCGACGGTGTGGCCCAGTTCCAGGTAGGTCCGGCGCAGCTGGTCCCACTGCGCGATCGCCAGCTCCCGGTCGACGGGGCGGGCCGGGTCCATCCACGGGTTGATCGCGTATTCCACGGCGAAGTACGTCGGCCGGCACATCAGGTACTGCCGGCGGGTGGCGTGCATCGTCATGCGGCTGGCTCCTGTGGGTCGAAGGCGCGCCCCGGCGGTGGCCGTGGGCTGGCGCTTGTTCTCCACGCTAAGGGCTAGCACCCGCAGGAACCATCGCCAGGAGTTGCTTCTAGCAGCGATTCGTTGCGTCATCGATGACTGCGGCATGCGCTTTGTTGCGTACGCACGCTTTCGGGGGGCGACCACGCTGTCGCCCCCCGAAGATGCGGTACCCGGTGAACCACCGGTTCGGTCGGCCCTCGTGCGGTGAACCACCGCTGCCGGGCCCTGCGGGGCGGTGAACCACCGTCCCGGGTCACGATTGCCCGTCAGAAGATTCCGGCAAACTGTGAATCAAGCCACTGCCGTACCTGCTGCACCATGTCGGTCTCGGTGGTCAGCCAGCTCAGCGCGCCGGTCAGCGCAAGGCTGCCGACGATCATCGTCCCGAGGGCGAGGACGATGCCCGTCAGCGCCTCGGTCCGGCCGGCGATGTGCCGGCGGGCCGTCGCCGAGATCCCGCCGAGGCCGGTGGCGAGGGCGATCACCCCGATCGCGATCCCGTACGGTGCCAGCGGCCCGGACAGCACGAACAACGCGCCGGCGACCCCGGTGATCAAACTGACCGTGGCCAGCAGGCTGGCCCGGGGCCGTGGGCCGGCCGGTGCCGGCGGGGGAGCCGGCCGGGGGTCGCCGCCCTCCCGGGTGGGTGGCTCGGGGCGCGGTCCGGGCGGCGACGGCCGGGTTGCCGGATCGGTGAACCCGGCCCGCGTGTTGTCGGCCCGCGTCGCGTCGGCCCGTGCGGTGTCGTGCCGCTGCGTCTCGGCGCGGTCGGCGGCCCGCTCGGCGTCGTCGGCCGTGCCGGTCGCGGTCGCGGTGGAACCGCCGGTCGGTGGTGGGTCGTCCGCCGGCCTCGTCGGCTCCGTGCGCCGGGACAGCGAGGGAATCCTGACCATGACAGACCTCCTTATCGGTACGCCGGACCGCACCGCGGCTGGGCGGGTCTCCGACGGTTGCCGGCTTGCAGTACCCGGATGTCCGGTCCGCCACACCAGTCACGGTCAAGCAGGTGGCGATACCCTCGGGCGGTCAGGTTCCGATCATGGGCGGGTGTAGCGGTGACGGTGAGGCCAGCAGGACCGGAAGCGGATCATGGAACGCGCGGTCCCGACGATCCGCCGGAGCTCACGGACTACTTCCGTCAGCTGCTGTGGCAACGGCACATCGTCGGTCTCTGCCGGGCCGGGGCGGCGGCGACCCGCATCGGTGAGGCCGCCGCCGCGCGGACCGGCCGTAACCTCACCCAGTTCCTGGTGCTGGGCATGCTCGACGCCACCGGTCCCCGTTCCCAGCAGGAGCTCAGCGACGGGTTACGGACCGACCGGACCACGATGGTCGGCACGGTCGACGCGTTGGAACGCGCCGGTCTGGTCACCCGGCAGCGCAATCCGACCAACCGGCGGGCGTACATCGTCACCATCAGCCCGGCCGGTCGGGCGGCCCTCGCGACGATCTCGGCCGACGCGGCGACCCTCGAGGCCCGGTTCTTCGAGCGGCTCACCGCCGACGAGCGGGACCAGTTGGTCGGCCTGATCGGCAAGCTACTGATCGGTGCCGACTAGGCTCTGCTGTCATGCCCGAGGGCCACACCATCCACCGGCTGGCCGCCCACCACCACGCCGTACTCGGCGGAGCGCAGGTCGTCGCGACCAGCCCGCAGGGTCGGTTCACCGCCGGCGCCGCCCAACTCACCGGCGCCACCCTCGCCGCCACCGAGGCGTACGGCAAGCATCTGCTGCACCACTACCGGGGCGGTCCGGGAGGCGGCATCCTGCACGTGCATCTGGGCCTCTACGGCACCGTCGCCGACGGGCCGGGACAGCCGCCCGCACCGGTCGGGCAGATCCGGCTGCGGCTGGTCGGCGGGCCGGCAGTGGCAGCCGACGGACCGTCCGCCGACGGACCGTCCGCGACAGCCGGCGTAACCGACCGCCGACACTGGCTGGACCTGCGCGGACCGGCCGCCTGCGAACTGCTCACCGAGGCCGAGGCCGACGCCCTGCGGGACCGGCTCGGCGCCGACCCGCTGCGCGACGACGCCGACCCGGACACCGCCGGCGGACGGATCCGGCGCAGCGTCAGGCCGCTCGGCGCGTTGCTGCTCGACCAGACGATCGTCGCCGGGGTCGGCCTGGTCTACGCCACCGAGGTGCTGTTCCGGGCCGGGATCGCGCCGACCACGCCTGGCCGGCGGCTGACCGCCGACCAGTGGCAGCGGATCTGGGCCGACCTGGTCACCCTGATGCGGATCGGGGTGCGTCGGGGCCGGATCGACACCGTCCGCGACGAGCACCTGCCGGAGGCGATGGGCCGGGCGCCGCGCAACGACCGGCACGGTGGGGAGGTGTACGTCTACCGGCGTGCCGGCCAACCCTGCCTGTGCTGCGGCACCACCGTGGCCGCCGGAGCGCTGGCCGCCCGCAACACCTACTGGTGTCCGACCTGCCAACCGGGCTGACCAGCCGTCGTCACCACCATTTGCGCTTCGGTGGACGCACCACGACCGAGCCGAAGATCACGTTGCAGACCACCTGGATGACCGGGGCACCGGGCCGGGGCGGTGCGGTCAGCTTCGACTTCTTGTCGCCGAACACCGCCGTGCCGGTCATCCGGACGTCGACCCCCTCCGGCACGTACACCGTGACCGAGCCGAAGATGGCGGTCGCCTCGATCGTGGTCACCTGATGCTGGATCTGGGCGTCCTGCAACTCGATCTTGCAGTCGCCGAAGACCGCCCGTGCCTCCACCCGGTCCGGCACCAGCCAGTGTCCCTTGCGCACCTCGTCGCCGAAGATCGCCACCATCCGCTCCACCGGGGCGGGCAGCGTCGCGCCGCTGCCCGGCACCGCCGGATACGCCGGACCGCGCGCCGCCAGCGCACCCGGCCCGGCGGCGACCGGCAGCCCACCAGACGGCTCGATGGGCAGGTCGGCGGTGAGCCGGGCCAGCTCACCCCGGGTCTTGGCCTGATGCGCCTCAGTGGCCCGGTCGGCGTACTCGTCGAGGGTCAGGCGGCCTTCCGCGGTCGCCTGGCCGAGCAACTCCACCACCTGCTCCCGCTCGGTGTCCGAGACGCGCAGGTGATCGTCGCTGGAATGGGTCGCCGGGTCCACCCACCAAGCCTAACGGCCACGCCCAACGGCAACCGCTACCCGTCCGGCCCGGCCGGGCGCCCGCTCACGGGGTGTTGGCGACGGCGTCGTTGGCCCGTCGGGCGGCGACCAGCACCGGATCCCAGACCGGCGAGTACGGCGGGGCGTAGCCCAGGTCGAGGGCGGTCATCTCGGCCACCGACATCCGGTTCCACACCGCGACCGACAGGACGTCGATCCGCTTCGCAGCCTCCGACGTACCGACGATCTGCCCACCCAGCAGCTGCCCGGTGTGCTGCTCGGCGATCAGCTTGATGGTCATCGGGGCGGCACCGGGGAAGTAGCCGGCCCGGTTGCTCGACTCCACGGTGGCGCTGACGTAGGCGTACCCGGCTTTCGCCGCCTCACGTTCGAGCAGCCCGGTGCGGGCCACCTCCAGGTCACAGACCTTGGTGATCGCGGTGCCGATCACCCCGGGGAAGGTGGCGTACCTGCCACCGATGTTGATTCCGGCGACCCGGCCCTGCTTGTTGGCGTGGGTGCCCAGCGGGATGTGCACCGGCTGCCCGCTGACCCGGTGGAAGGTCTCGACGCAGTCGCCGGCCGCCCACACGTCGGGCACCCCGACCACCCGCATCTGCAGATCGGTACGGACGCCGCCGGTGACGCCGATCGGCAGGCCGGCCTGCTCGGCGAGCCCGGAGTTCGGCCGTACGCCCAGGCCCAGCACCACGACGTCGGCCGGCACCGCGCCTTCGTCGGTCAGCACCTCGCAGACCCGCCCGTCCCGCTCGTGCAGACCGGTGACCGATACGCCGGTACGCACGTCGATGCCGAGCCCGACCAGCGCCGAGCGGACCAGCGCCCCCATGTCTGGGTCGACAGTGGACATCGGCTGTGGGCTGCGCTCCACCAGCGTCACCGCCAGGCCACGCCGGATCAACGCCTCGGCCATTTCCACCCCGATGTACCCGCCGCCGACCACCACCGCCCGGCGCGGCACCGGTTCCTGGTCGAGCCAGTCCCGTAGCGCCGCGCCGTCGTCGAGGGTCTGCACCCCGAACACGCCGGAGGCGGCGTTGCCCGCCCACGGCGGCTGCGCCGGCGCCGCTCCGGTGGCGTACACCAGGGTGTCGAACGGCTCGCGGACCTCCCGCCCGCCGTCGCCGAACGACGTGGCCACCACCTCCCGCGCGGCCAGGTCGATCCGGGTGACCTCATGCCGGATACGCACGTCGATGTGGTGGTCGCGGCGGAACGTCTCCGGATCGCGGACGATCAGCTCCTGCGGGTCGTCGACCAGGCCGGAGATCCAGTACGGGATCCCGCAGGCCGAGTACGAGGTGAACCGGCCCCGCTCGAACGCGACGATGCTCAGCTCGTCGGGGCCCCGCAGCTGCCGGGCCTGGGACGCGGCCGACATGCCGGCCGCGTCACCGCCGATCACCACCATCCGTTGCGCCATCTCACATCTTCTCCAGTCGCGTCTGGTCGGACCAGGTCAGCGGTCCGGCGGGGGATCGGTGACCGGACCGGCGGGGGGAGCAGTCACGTGCGGCGGTGCCGGGATGATCGACCGGCTGCGGGTCTGCGCGGCCAGGTAATCCACCACCGCTGCCAGGTCGCCGGTGCCGGCGTGCACGGCCCGCTGCCGGGCCGCTCCGGTGCCCCGGGCCCGCAGCCGGCCCAGCAGCGAGTTCACCAGCGCGACGTCGCCGTGCCGGTCGAGCTCGGGGCGGACGGTGTCGACCAGCCGGCGCAGCAGGTGCCAGCCGGGACGCAACGCGGGTGCCCCGGTGCTCAGGTCCACGGCCTGCCCCTCCAGCCCGTCGTGCGCGGCCCGCCAGTGGGCGGCGACCAGCACATGATGTTCCACGTCGACAGGTGGCCGGTCCTGTGCCACCGCGGCGAGCGCTGTGCCGACCAGACCGCGGACCAGCGCGGCGAGCAGGATCGTGTCGTCCAGGCTCGGGCAGACGTCGCCGATGCGGACCTCGACGGTGGGGTAGTGCGCCGACAGTCGGGCGTACCAGTGGAGCATCCCTTCGTCCAGGATGAGACCGGCGGTGGTCAGGTCGTCGACCAGTGACCGGTAGTGCTCGTACGAGCGTAGTCGTGGGGCCGGTGCGACCGCCGGCCAACGCTGCCACATCACCGAGCGCCAACTGGCGTACCCGGTGTCGACGCCTTGGAAGAACGGTGAGTTGGCGGTCGCCGCCTGCAGCACCGGCAGCCACGGGCGGAGGTGGTTGAGCACCTGTACGCCGACCTGCTGGTCCGGGACCGCGACGTGCACGTGCAGCCCGTTGGTACCCGGGCCGGGCAGCAGCCTGCCGTACCGTTCGACGATCCGGTGGAAGCGTGGGTCGTCGACCACGTCGACCACGTCGGGCTGCGGTCCGGCGACCGGTGCGGTGCCGACGGCGAGCAGCCGGACACCGGCCCGCTCGGCGGCGTCGGCGACCCCGGCGCGCAGCGTCCCGAGGGTACGGCGCAGCGCCCGTAGGTCCAGGCCGGGTGGACTGCCGATCTCGATCTGGCTGGTCTGGAACTCCCGCTGCACCTGCCCGCGCAGCTCCGGCGGGATCTCGGCGAGCACCGCCGCGACCGCCGGCGCGGCGGCGCCGGACCGACGGTCGACGAGCAGGAACTCCTCCTCCACACCCACGGTCAGTGCCTCGGGCCGGTGCCGGGCCGGCTCGGCGGCGACAGTACTGCTGGTCATCGGGCCATCCTGCGCCTTCGGGTGACCCGGCGGTACGGCTTTGCGGTGCCGCCGGAAGCGCCGGTCGGCTCAGCGTTCGCGGCGGGGTGGCCGGGGCAGCGGCAGGTCGTGCCGACCGGCGATCAACTCCTGGACCCGGATCTTGGCCAGGATGATCGGTTGCCGGTAGCGGCGCTCGCGGTCGGCGGACCTGGCTCGCCGCCACTCGGCCCAGCGGCTCTCGCCGCGGTAGAACCAGCGTGCCCAGGGCGCGTGCGGCCGGGCCAGCCGCAGCGCGCCTACGATCAGCAGGACCGGGAGGAACAATCCCAGCAGCCCGGTCCAGATCTTACCCTTGAGCAGGGTGACCGCCGCCAGCACCAGGTTGATCACGATGAGCGCGGCGCCGGCGAACTGTGCCGGGTCGGTCTCGCCGGTGAGGAACTCGTTGGCACCCAGTGGCCGCAGGCCGAGCAGCAGCAGCCCGGAGACGGCGATCGCGACGAAGACCGCGTCGATCGAGGTGCGGCCGCGCTCCGACCAGTAGACGTCGCTCAGATGCAGCAGCAGGGCGAACTCGTCGAGCACCAGCGCGGCGCCGACGCCGAACAGCGCGGCCGCCACCGCTCGCCACAAGGTCGTCTCCACCGGGATCGCCAGCCCGGCGACCCCGGCGACCAGCATGAAGACCACCCCGAAGACGACGTGATGGATGTGCAGGTCGCCGCGGGTAACGTTGCCGGGCCACCAGCGCACCTGTGCCCGGATCATCCGGACCGAGAAGCGGATGAACGCGAAGCCGAGGACGACGCCGACGAAGAAGCAGAACAGCGGCAGCCGCCCGGTCGAGACGATGGTCTGCTCGAACCAGCCGTTCACCGGGCTCCTCCATGCGACACGCGCACACTGTCTCCTTATCCACTGCTATGCAGGGATTTAACTGACTTTACGAGCTGCCCGGCCTGGTCGGACGGGTGTCTCCAAGGGTGCCGGTGATCCGCACGCCGCCCCCGCCGGGGGCGGCCGCACGGGTTCAGAGCCAGTCTCCACGCCGGCTGTGGCATCGACATCGGTTGACAAGTCCAGTCTGGAGACGTATAGACCCTGAGAGCGCTCTCCCATGTGATTCGAGCGATCCCAACCGTCCCCATCAGTTCTGATGCTCCCTAGAACGTAGATCGGCAACCTCCCGGGGAGAACGCTCTCAGCCGGTCGACGGCATCTGCCCTGACCCGGATCCAGATCGGCGACGTGACCGGGGCCGCCGCCTCCGGCTACCGGAATGCGGGCCAGTGCTCCGGCCTTCAGGCCGGGGGTGAAGGCTCGCGCTGGGGGGGGGCAGCCAGGCCCGAGCAGTGCCTTAACCGGGACGGTTCTGCTGCTCGATGTACTGCTTGATGACGCTCAAGGGCGCGCCGCCGACAGACCCGGCGAAGTACGAGCCGGACCAGAGTTTGTTGGCCCGGTAGTAGTGGCGCGCCAGGTCGGGGAACTCCTGCCGGAGGCGGCGCGAGGAGACCCCTTTGAGGCTGTTGACCAGCCTGGCCACGGCGACCTTGGGCGGGAAGTTGACCAGCAGGTGGACGTGGTCATTCTCGCCGTTGAACTCGACCAGTTCGGCCTCGAAGTCGGCGCACACGTCTCGCATGATCGCCTCCATCCGGGTCAGGTGCCGGTCGGCGAACACGTTGTGCCGGAACTTCGTCACGAAAACCAAGTGGACATGCATCGCGAAAGTGCAGTGCCTGCCGGTGCGGATGCCTTGAAGTTCGACCATAAACCAACATGATACATATGATGGCCGTGCAGCTCCGTTACAACTACCGGATCACCCCGGACGCCGCCCAGCGCACCGCGCTGGCGCAGGCACCGGATCGCTGATCGGGGACCTGCGGGCCAACGCCCGGCTGGTGCAGCGCACCCTGGCCGATCCGCGTCAGGGTGCGCTCTTCCGGGCGGTCATCGTCGCCGCGACCTGCGACCCCCGCGCCGCCGAGGCGCTGCACCGCTTCTACGCCGTCCGCATTGCCGAGTGGCCACCCTGCGTGGAGCAGGCCGTACGGCGGGCGGAACTGCCTCAGGGCACGGACGCCGTCGAGGTCATCCGCGCCGTCTCGGCGCCGCTGTACTACCGCCTGCTCGTCAGCGGAGACCCGGTCGACGAGGCCACGGCAGACCGGGCCGCCGAAGCGGCAGCCGCAGCCGCCCGCGTCGGCGTCGACGCGTCTACCAGCGGTCTCAATTAGAAACAGGTCGGCGCAACCGAGATCCACTGGGGGACGGTACATTCACTGGCAGTACCCGGTTCCCGGGTGAGGCGTTCCCGGACCAGGTCGTCACCCAGCAGCTGCGCGTTCAGTTCGAGGCGTTCCTCGACGAGCACCGCAGCGCACTCAACCGCTGTCTGGACGGGCTGACCGAGGAGCAGGCCCGCCGGTCGTTGGTCGCCTCCCGGACCACGTTGCTGGGTCTGGTAAAGCGCGAGACCTTCGTCGAAAGGGTCTGGTTCGACAAGGCCGTGACGTGCCGGTCGCGTACGGAGCTCGGGCTGCCCGCTACCGCTCGTCCGGGGCGAGTCGCACCCGGCGGAGCAGTTGCGCGTTGAGGGCGACCACGATGGTGGACGCGGACATCAGGATCGCCCCGACCGCCGGGCTCAACGTCAGCCCGGCCCAGGCCAGCACGCCGGCGGCGAGCGGAATGGCGATGACGTTGTAGCCGGCGGCCCAGCCCAGGTTCTGCAGCATCTTGCGGTAGGAGGCCTTCGACAGCCGGATCACCCCGGTGACCCCGCGCGGGTCGGACGAGGCGAGAACGACTCCGGCGGATTCGATCGCGACATCGGTGCCGGCCCCGATGGCGATGCCGACGTCGGCACGGGCCAGCGCCGGTGCGTCGTTGACGCCGTCGCCGACCATCGCCACGGTCAGCCCCCGGGCCTGCAGGTCCGCCACCGTCTCGTCCTTGTCGGCGGGCAGCACCTCGGCGAAGACCTCGTCCACGCCGGACCGGAAGCCGAGATCGGCGGCGACCGCCTCGGCGACCGGCCGGGCGTCACCGGTGATCATCATGATCTTGTCGATGCCCTGTCGGCGCAGTTCGGCGATCGCCTGCCGGGCCTCGGGCCGGACCTCGTCGGCCAGCCCGATAGCGCCGAGCACCTCGGCGCGGCCGCCGTCGAGCCGCAGCAGATGCAGTACGGCGGCACCACGCTGCGACCAAGCGTCGGTCGTGGTGGTCAGCTCCGGCGGGACTGAGGCGTCGAGTTCGCCCAGCAGCGCCGGGCCGCCGACGGCGTACTGAGTGCCATCCACGTTTGCCTGCACGCCCCGGCCGGTCAACGACCGGAAGTCGGTTGCGGCGCTCGTCGGACCCCGTTCGGTGGCGGCGGCCACGATGGCGCGGGCCAGTGGGTGCTCGCTGTCGGTTTCCACCGCTGCGGCCAGGCGCAGTACGTCGTCCTCGGTGTGCCCGGGAGCCGCCGCGACGCCGGTCACGGTGTGCGCGCCCGTGGTCAGGGTGCCGGTCTTGTCGAACAGCACCGCGTCGACGGTGCGCATCCGCTCCAAGGCCAGCCGGTTCTTGACCAGGATCCCGGCCTTGGCCGCCACGGCCGTCGACAACGCGATCACCAGGGGGATCGCCAGGCCGAGGGCGTGCGGGCAGGCGATCACCAGTACGGTGACCGTCCGTACCACGGAATCGTCGAGGCTGCCGAACGTCCACCAGGCGGCGAAGGTCAGCACGGCGGCGGCCATCGCGACGTAGAACAGCAGGGCGGCGAATCGGTCGGCAAGCATCTGGGCCCGGCCGCTGGAGGCCTGAGCCTGTGCGACGAGACGTTGGATGCCGGCCAGGGCGGTGTCCTCGCCGACGGCCTCGACCCGTACCCGGATCGCCGAGTCGGTCGCGACGGTGCCGGCCACCACCGGGTCTCCGACGCGTCGGGGTACCGGCCGGGACTCTCCGGTGATCATCGACTCGTCCAGCTCGGCTTCGCCGTCGGTGATCCGCCCGTCGGCGGGTACCCGGGCGCCGGAGCGCACCAGGACCAGGTCGCCGGCTCGCAGGTCGGCCACCATGACCGGCTGGACCTGCCCGTCGTCGGCGACCCGTTCCGCGTCGTCGGGCAGCAGCGCGGCCAACGCGGACAGCGCGCCCTGCGCCTGGCCGATCGCCTTCATCTCCTGCCAGTGGCCGAGCAGCATGATGGTCACCAGCGCCGCCAGCTCCCACCAGAAGTCCAGGTCGAAGGCGCCGACGCTGGTGGCCAGTGAGGCCAGGTAGGCGACGGTGATCGCCATCGAGATCAGCAGCATCATGCCGGGGGCACGGTCTCGGACCTCGTGTACGCCGCCGACCAGGAACGGCCAGCCGCCGTAGAAGAACACCACCGAGCCGAGCACCGGGCCGACCAGGGACATCCCGGGAAAACTCAGCGAGTAGCCGAACCAGTCCATCACCATATGACTGGTGAGCACGACCGGTACGGTCAGCGCGAGACTCAGCCAGAACCTGCGGCGGAACATCTCCGGATCGTGCCCCGCGTGCTTGTCGTGGCCACCGTGGCCGGTGTGCTCGTCGTTTCGGGTTCCGTCCGTTCCCACGCTGCCACAATACCCCCTAGGGGTATATCCGCAAGGGGTTCATGAACCTCGCGGCTCCGGGGAACCCAAAGGTGTCTCCGCAGGTCTGATGCCACAGGTGCATCAAGATGCACCTGTGGCATCGAGGCTGGACGGGTCTGTCGTCCCGTCGGGTCACGCCGAGTTGGTCGGCCGAGGGCTTATCGGCACCGCCGACGGCTCGTCGGCCGAACCGTCCCTGGCATCAGGGCGACGGTCGGCGGCCGGCCGCAGCCCGACGGCGGCGACGCCGGACCTGGCCGACCACCCAGTAGACGACCAGCCCGCCAAGGAGCACGAGGACCGCCACGTCGAACCAACGGCTGTACCGCTCGACCTGCTGCCACTGTGAACCGAGCGCGAACCCGGCACCGACGAACAGCGCGTTCCATGCCCCGCTGCCCAGCGTGGTGAAGGCGCTGAACCGGGTCAACGGCATCCGGTCGGCGCCGGCCGGCACCGAGACCAGGCTCCGCACGACCGGCACCATCCGGCCGAACAGCACCGCCCACCGACCGTACCGCTCGAACCAGCGGTCTGCCTTGTCCAGGTCTTCCAGATCGACCAGCGGCACCTTGTCCAACCAGCGTCGCAGTCGTGCCTCGCCGATCGCCGCACCCAGCCAGTAGAGCAGCAACGCGCCGGCCAGCGAGCCGATCGTCGCCCCGGCCCAGACCCCGACCAGATTCACCCGGTCCTGGCTGGCCAGGTAGCCGGCCATCGCCAGCACCACCTCGCTGGGGATCGGCGGGACGACGCTCTCCAACGCCACCAGCAGGCCGACCCCGATCTCGCCCAGCCGGGCGATGACGTCAGCCACCCAACCGGTCAGCCCACCGACCTGGTCAGGCGGGGTGTCGACGGTGACTGCCATGGTGCTCCCTGCGTCCGCGGTAAGCCCATCCGGTACCCGGCGGCCGACAGCGCTACACCTGCTCAACGACCGCTGGCGGCCGGCGACGTACCGAGCTCTCCCGGACCTGCAGCTTGGTGGGCAGGGTGACGGTGGTCGCGGCCCGGTCGGGGCTGGCGATCCGCTCGATGAGCAGCTGGGCGGCGGTCTCGCCCAACTGGTACGTCGGCTGGGTGACGGTGGTCAACGCGGGCCGAACCAGATGTGCCCACGGCAGGTCGTCGAAGCCGACCACACCCATCTCCGCCGGCACCGCGATGCCCTGGTCGACCAGGCACTCCACCGCACCGACGGTCATCAGGTTGTTTGCCGCGAACAGCGCGTCCGGTCGCGGTCGCAGCCGCAGCAGCTCCGTCATCGCCCGGTAGCCGCCGTCGGAGCGGAAATCGGCGTGGCGGACCAACTCCTCCTGGTACGGCTGTCCGGCATCGGCCAACGCCCGCTGGTAGCCGCCGAGCCGTCGGCAGGCGGTCCAGACGCCACGTCGGCCGGTGATGCAGGCGATCCGCCGGTAGCCCGAGTCGAGCAGGTGTGCGGTGGCCAGCCGGGCGCCGTGCTCGTTGTCCACCAGCACGGTGTCGATCCGGCTGCCGTGCAGCTGCCGGTCGACCACCACCACCGGCACCCGGGCGGCGATGAGCTGCCCCAGATCGGCGGCCGGCCCGGACGGGGCGATGATCACCCCGGCGACCTGTTCGGCGAGGACCGCGTTCAGGTAGCGGCTTTCCTTGACCGGATCCTCGTCGGTGTTGCACAGCACGACCGAGTAGCCGGCCTGCTGAGCGAGGTCCTCGACGCCGCGGACCAGGGCGGTGAAGAACGGGTTGCCGATGTCGCTGATCACCACCGCCCACAACGTGGTCCGGCTCCGGCGCAGATTACGGGCCACCGCGTTGGGCCGGTAGTCCAGCTCGTGCATCGCCCGCCGGACCCGGTCGGCCAGCGCGGGATCCACGTTGGTGTGGCCGTTGACGACCCGGGAGACGGTAGCTGGGGAGACCTTCGCTTTCCGCGCAACGTCGTAGATGGTCGCCATTGTTCATCGCCCTCTTCACTTGCTCCCGGCCCGAGGGTGCCGGTGACGGAACCCGGGACAATAATTACAGACCGGGCATGGAGCGCGATGGCCCAGCAGGTCGGACGCGCATGGCGGAGCGCATGCAGTCCGGCGCTGAGCTGCGATGCCGGCACCGTCCACTGTCGGGATACCGACATCAGCGACAGTTCCACAGCGGACGCCGGCCGGCAGGTGGCCGAGCCGGCCCGAGCGTCGGTGGCCGGCCTACGCCGGTGCGTCGGCCTCAGGACCGGCCGAGGCTCGGCTGCGGCGCAGCCAGAGAAGCCCGACGACCGGCAGCACCAGCGGAATGTAGCCGTACCCGCTGCCAAAGCCCGACCAGACCGTCTCGTCCGGGAACGCCGCCGGCACCGCGAAACTCACCGCGCCGATGCCGAGTACGCCGACCAGCTCCACCGTGCAGCAGCCGTATGCGATTCGGCGACCGACCGGGCCGTCGATGATCAGCCCGGCGGCCGCCACCAGGTACACCACCGCGGCGAAGGCGGAGAGCAGGTATGCCACCGGCGCCTCGCCGAACCGGGTGGCGATCTGTACGCCGGCCCGGGACGAGGCGGCGATCGCGAACAGAATGTAGACGCCGATCAGCACCCGGCCCGGCCCGCTGCGGGTCCGCGCCGTCCGCCCGGTCCGCGCCGTCCGGCCGGCCGTCGATGTCGGGTCAGCCACCGCCGACCGCCGTCCAGGTCTGCTGCAGCCGGACCACCAGCACCGGGATCACCAGGGCGAAGACACCGATGGTCAACGAACCCCACCGGGTCGGCTCCATCCGGCCCAGCACCCCCGCCATCGGCGGCAGGCTGAGCGTGGTGATCAGGTAGCCGGCGAAGACCGGTGGTTCACCGGGACGTTCCCCGCCGACCAGCGCCACCACGGCGGCCACGGTCAGTGCGAGCAGGGCGACCTCGACCACCGCCAGCCCGCCGTACTGGATCAGCCCCGGCGGCCGGTCCAACGCTGCGCAGAGCAGTGCCCAGCCGGCGACGGCCAGCGCGCCGACGATGACCACGGTGGCGATCGGCCCGTTCACCGCCGCACCGCCGTCTCAGC
Source organism: Micromonospora sp. ABR4_055 (assembly GCF_056160425.1). NCBI lineage: Bacteria > Bacillati > Actinomycetota > Actinomycetes > Micromonosporales > Micromonosporaceae > Micromonospora > Micromonospora sp. ABR4_055. The sequence continues at coordinate 810 of NZ_JBSWXD010000028.1, read as the reverse complement.
TGCCACAGTCACGCCGAACACCCTACTCACCAGCTACGCGACCCGCCGAGGTGCGCCCCCGCAGGTCGCCGAGGACCGGTGACCGGTGCTCCGATCCGCAGTGTCCGGACGGTGGCTCTCGGTATCAGCCGGAGTCTATAGTCAGTCCGGGACGGTCCGATCCACCCTGGGGAGGGTGTGGTGGTTGGCGTCGGCATCTGGGGCCTCCTGATCGCCAGCTGTCTCGTCCTGCTCGCCCTGCTAGCTCTGGCCGCGTTGGCTGCCCGTACGGCAGAGCACCCGACCGACCGGCGGGCGCTGCGGGCCGAGGCCGACGAGCTCGCCGCCGAGGCGCAGACCATCGCCGCCGCGGCCGACACCGCCCGGACCACCGCCGAGCAGCTGCGCGACCGGGCGGCCGCCGCGGAGCTGGCCCGCGACGACGCCTGGCAGCGGCAGGAAACCGCCGGCCAGGCCTATCAGCAGGCGTTGTTCGCCGACCAGGAGGACCGGCCGGCGGCCGTCGTCACCGGTGCGGCGCTGCCCGCCGAGCACGGGCGCGACGTCAGCCGGGCCGCGCTCACCGCGTACCGCCGGGGCGACATCTCGGTGCAGCAGCTGCGTGCGGTGTGGCGGCGGGCCGGCGGTGGGGCGCCGGAACCGAAAACGGGGGACCGGGCCGAACACACCTCCCCCCCCCCCCCCCCCCCCCACCCCCTCTCTTTGGAGCGAATAGGAGTCTACCCCCCCAAATAACTGGCGGTGTTGTGTGGGCGGGGAGATGGGTAGAGGAGACAGGCCCACACCGGGGTGCCCGCCGCGCGCGTCGCG